>NZ_JBFTQB010000522.1:0-4513 GCF_056398785.1 Paenibacillus sp. 01T422
GAATTGCACCGATCAGGTAGGAACGTGGGGACATCAATGGATGCCACAGTGCAAGCTACWAGGATGACCTAACMGTCWATAWCCTTGAGTAACGAGGAACTTATGATYTAGTAAAGTCAGTTAGAGGGAACGCCGGATGCCGGGAAACTGGCACGTCCGGTGTGGCGCAGGGGAAAAGCTGGAGATTACATCAAATGCTTACCTATTGCAACCTATAGCTCAATAGACAGCATGAGAAGGCTGCCGACAGCATGAAACGGTAGCCTTCTTTGCTATACGATCGAGAGGATCGTTTAATTACTTCGGCGAATACTCCATGGATGGAATCTTTGCGTAGTTCGTAAATAAGACGTTATGCGAAACCGCTTAATAGGAGTGAGAAAACATTTGGTAAATCTAGAAGTTATTCAAAATCATTTTAAGAAACTAAATTCGGTGGAGCTACATCATATGAGCGATGCACTTCGAATGAGCTCGCCTTTATATAGGCTTGTTTGTTTTATTAATAACTCAATTGCATTGTTCACGAGTGAGAATTATTTAGGAGTAGCTTTATTTATAAAGAGGGCTCACAAAGAAGTCTTAGTGGTTAAATCTTATGAAACTATAGGACGAGAAGAATTTATTATGAAGTACACTACATTATGTGAAGAATTTTTAGTAGATTTAACGAAATACATAAGAAATAACAAGCTTATTAGTGATAAGGATATAGAATTATTTTTTTATGAAGACTAAGAAATTAAGATCGTTGTATAAGACATTTGTAAGTGTCCTCAAGAAGCAGCAGTATCGCATAACACCGTATTCACGCTTCGGAGCATAATTAATCATTAAGCTAAAGTAAGAACGTTACTTGAGAAAACAAGGAGCAATCGCTGATGCTCCTTGTTTAAAAGTATCAGGCAGCTGAATTGAATAGGAAATTAAATATTGAGGTGAGGATATGGATACTTCTTATATTCAATTAAAACAGTTTATAATTTCTTCCAAGGAAATCTTAAGTGTGAAGGACATTAAAGAAGTAGAGCATTACTTCAACCACAGTGAATATGAGATGGCGTTTGAAGGTCTACTCATTGAACTTACCAAACTAGGGAAGTATCCTAAAGAGTTTAATTTCTCCGAGTGGAGAGACTTGGAGAACATTTTCAACTTGATAAAGATTCAGTTTTTGATGAATTTATTTGGATTAAGTTCTTGAATTGGGTAAATAATTACACAGATCAAAATATCTGAAAATCATATTGTATTGAAGTAACGAGGAACTATAGTTCAATAAGCGATTAATACAGGCTGCCGCGATTAATTACTGCGGCAGCCTGTTTCGCTATTCCAGCTAATAGCTTGTCAATATTTAATTATTAATGATGGATTCATGAAGTGATATACTTAAAAAAGTGCATGGGAAATAACCGTCCGATAAAGCACGGAAGTATTTTCCATATATTTTTATTTTTCACGACTTACTCTAAACGGAACGCTTCCTTAGTAGTTAAGATAGCAAAAATCCAGTGGATGAGTTTATTCGCACAAGCAATTATCGCTACTTTGAATAGCTTTCCTTCGGCACGTTTCTTATCATAATAAGCCCTTAATTTCTTATTTCTATTGCTACGGATACCACATCGTACAGCTTGATACAGGGCAGTACGAAGTCTCCTGGAGCCATGCTTAGTGATTCTATTCTGGGTTGCTGTAAACTTGCCTGAAGAAAAAACGCTTGGATCAACGCCAGCAAAGGCCACCAGTTTCTTTGCGTGATCAAACCGATCGATTTCCCCAATCTCAGCCAAAATTGTTGTTGCAATTTTAGTGCCATTAAATCATATTCTAGTAACTCTTCTGCCAGGGCATCTACCGATTTAATAAGGGTTGCTAGATGCTCCTGGTATTGAAGAAGCAACTTGATGAGCAACTGCAAGGAGATCAAGTGGCTTGGAAAAGCCGTCTCCTTAAATGGATTTCGCCTTGCCGCAGCTGCCAGGCTTTGTGCACGTTCCAAACACCACGATGCGGATTTACCACGCCCAGTGAGTCGCCCGATCGCTGTTGCAATTTCATTATCGGACATTTCTAGGACCTCTTTAGATGTTGGGTGTAATGCCAGAAATCGAAGGGAAACTTTAGAATAAAGATCACCAAACACGCCATGATATTCGGGGAAAACCTGATCCAGAATTGACTGGAATTGTAGTTTTGCTTGAACATAGATACCCGTTAAAGATTCATATTGTCGTGTTAAATAGCGTAAATTCATGAGATGCTGACCCCGTTTTTTGTAGGGTTCAAACTCCTCTTTATAAAACAGCGTCCCAAGTTGATAAGCATCAGCTGCATCCGTTTTCACCCGTCGTAAATTGGTTTTCTTGGCTTCGTGTGAGATTAACGGATTAATTATAATGTACAGATACTGTTGCTCGTCCAAATACTGAACGACGGGGCTGTGATAATGGCCTGTCGCTTCCATAACAATGGTGGGAGGCATCTCTGCAGCTGATTCCAATCCTCTAATATAATTTAAAAAAGAAGCTAACCCTTCAATATCATGACTAAACCTAAAAATCTTCCCATGAGGTACTCCCCGATCTAAAAAAGCTTGTGCATGGCTCTCTCCCTTTGAAACATCCAAACCAATGACTGGATTCATAACATCACTCCTGTAGTATTCTCACCGGCAACCCCTAACCTTCTTGTCTTCCACACTATCGCATGTGATACGGGATTCATGTCCCAACCAGCCTAAACATGGTTGAACAAGTAGGGGGGATGAACTGAATAGCTCTCGGGATCTGGCTCCCACGGGCAGAATCGTTCGATCCCCGGCTACCGCTATCTTAAGACCACACAAAAATGAGGTCTACCAGAAATATCTGGTGACCTCATAATACGAACGGGCAGGTCAGCGAAACTCCCACCATTTCATTGCGTCCTAAATTGTGGGAATAATAAATATCACTTCCAATTAGGGATTTCAATAAAGAGAAGTTGAGAATATAACGTCGAATAAGAAAAATATACTGGCAACTATTTAGGGGGCATTCGTTATGTCGATTAGTAAAAGTAGGAAAAAAATATTATTGGTTTGTATTATGATAATGTTGATGCTAGCATCGGCATGTGGAAATGTTGAAATGACATCAAATCAAAATACTACTAGTGATCCTAAACTTTCCGAATATTGTAATGTAGAAAGTATAAAATTGGATAGTGAAACTGAAAAATATTTCTATGGAACTTGGAAAGTTGAGAAGCTTTTAGGATTCGCAAATTCATATAATGATGCTTCTGAATATCCAACAGGGCAAAAATTTATTGGAGATGAAATTATAATTAAAAAAGACTTTTTTTCATCAAAAGGACTTAAAAACTATAATATTTATCAATATGAACTAAAAAATCCATTAAATAAGATTACAGCGGCATGTGATAACTCCGACTCTTTTTATAGATTATATAAAATAGTTATCCCAGACTTAAATATAAATGATGTAGTAAAAGTAATAAACATAAGTGACCCTTCTTCAAAAGTTAACATACCTCTAACCTTTTTTGTTGTTAATAACAACAGGCTTATCATGTTATCAGAGGCAACTATTTTTGAACTTAAAAAATTACTGATTAAATGAATTAAGGAAGCGCTAATGAAGTAAAACTATTCGAATCTATTTATTAAATTAACGAAGGAACGATAGCGAAACAGCGGTTGCTTAGGCAGCCGTTTTTGTTTTCCCCGAGGGACGGGCAGGATACTTCCAATCATTTAGAGAATTACCGGATTAGTTAAGTACAATATGAGGGGGATATTTCATTGAAATTTCAAGCTGTTTTTGTAGATCGTGATGGAACATTAGGTGGAAACGGTCACTTCATTCATCCTCGAGACTTTGAGTTATTCCCTTCATCTTTAGTAGCATTGCAGTTATTAAAAGACCATGGTGTTAAAATATTTCCCATTACTAATCAACACAACATATCCAAAGGATTAGCGACAGAGTTAGAATTTCAAAAAGAATTTGAAAGTTATGGATTCGATGCAGCATATATATGTCCTAATGAGCCTGAAGAAGGCTGCGTGTGTCATAAACCAAGACCTGGAATGTTTAATAAAGCTGCTGCCGATCACGAACTAGATCTGACTAATTGTGTTGTTATTGGAGATGTGGGTTCGACTGATATGCTTGCAGCTGCCGCTGTAGGAGCCAAAAGAATTCTTGTCGAGACAGGCTGGGGTAAGCAGTCTTTGGAAAAATACCGACACAAATGGTATGAGCAAGCATCCCCAGATTATATTGCGATGGACCTTTTAGATGCAGTTGAATGGTTAGTAGGCATCCATAATAAACAAGAATTGGTATGACGCTATAACCTAATGAAGGAAGTTACATTTAGAACCAAGATGAGCTGCCAGCATGATCGGCAGCCTTTGCTCGACTAAAGGGCGTAATGTTGCAAAACTATATGGTTTCAAATGAGGAAGGATGTGAAAATACTATGATAAAGGCGTGTTGGA
>NZ_JBFTQB010000523.1:0-4498 GCF_056398785.1 Paenibacillus sp. 01T422
GCCGTATGTGGTTAATCGCAGCACGAGCTCTTCGCTGCTGTGGTTCGTCCAGGTTTGACAAGACACGGCACAGTCATTCCATGAAATAAACTTTTTCTCCACCAAAGAAAGTCGATGATCGGTGTACGCCATAAGCAAATAGCTGGGATACCACTCTGTGCGGCACGGCTCAAAACGCTTAACAAAACTATTTTCTACCCGATACAACATGGGAATATTAACTTTATGAATGAAATCGAATCTTCCGGAAAAGCCGGGCACAGGATCCAAATAATCCGCCCACAGCCTCGCGCCCGTCGAACCCAGCAGCAGAGCGCCGGGATGCGTGCGAAGCGTTTTCCTTCCTGCATGCAGTTGCTCGTTCACTTGATAAGCAGTCAGAATGAATCCTCTCCTATCAAAGTTAAAATTTTGGCAATTTTAACCTTTTTAAATATATAACAAACTCATAGTAGAATAGTAGTGTAATTATTCCCAGAATATAGGTCATTCCTGCTCATATCCAAAGAGATTTTTTGGAAAGCTATCCGTTCCCTTTTCCATGTATATGTGATATATAGCTCTAGCCCGTTAGCAATGATGGCTGGATACGAGTATTGCTTATCCCCTTCGTCCAGCAGCCGTTCATCCTCCCAAGTAAGTCCATTATCCTTGGAAAAGCGCAGCACAAGTGGTGTCCGGGGTCCTTTGATCTTCCCGGGTTCCGGTCGAGTCGGATTGTAGACAAGTGCAAGAATGCCATTTTCCAACTTTACCAAATCAATCCCACTATTATTATTCGGAAGCTCCGTTGCGTAGGCTTGGCACCAAGTCCTTCCCCCATCTACCGAATCACTGCGATATATAGCCCCTTCCGTACTGCGCGTAAGCATGTGCACGATTCCTGGATCTGACTCCCATAAGGTAGGCTGAATGATCCCTTTCCCTTTTAAACCGCTGCGGTCTAAAGGCACAGTTTCGCTGCGAGCCCATGTCTCGCCTCCATCGAAGGATAGATCAACGAACGCATCCCAAGCGGGTTCGATCGAGGCTGGGGCGACAAGCGTTCCATCATGCAGCACAATTGGCTTGTTCTTAACGGGTCCCCTACCCCCTTTGTCACCCTCAACTAACGGTACGGGAGCCGACCAAGTGAACCCCTCATCCGATGAGCGCCTGACCATCGTTACCCATTCGGCAATGGAGGTGCCGATTTTGTAATACAGGAACAGAACACCGTCCGCTCTGCGAAACAAGACGGGATTCCAATGCGGAACGTCCACTTCGTCGGCAGCATTGACGGGCGGTGTCCAGTGGCCGTCCACTCTGCGGGACGTCCATATTGCAACGTCGCCGGCTTTCTCTTTCGTGCCGCCAAACCATGCTGCCAGGATGTCTCCACTCGGCAGCAGCTCAAGCGTAGATGCATGACAGCTTAGAAAAGGTCTGTCATCTTCGAAAATAAACTCCTTCACTTGATAGATATCACTCAACTCCTATCACTCCTTGGGACAATTTCGTAGCTCTGTCCCTTTTTGGTTCCAAACACGATGACGTTCGGCTCAATGTCCTCGATCCGGATTTCATACCCGTTTTGCAGGACGCATACCGGTTCTGCTATGCGCAACAGGAAGGCTTTACCGGCCGTTGAGACAATATGTGCTCGCAGCAGCTTGCCATTCTCCCATGCGATATCGACCTCAAACCCTCCGCGTGCTCGTAGTCCTTTCACACAACCTTTCAACCATTTCTGTGGCAGAGAAGGTAGAAATTGGACGTTGTTGCCGTGGCTTTGCAGCAGCATTTCGGCAATTCCCGAAACACCCCCGAGATTTCCATCAATCTGGAAAATATCTTGTTTCACCTTTGGATGCCGATGCGCATTCATCATGTTCGGATGTAGTCCAGCGAGCAGTTCATTCACGAATCGCTGCGCATGCTCGGACTCTCCAAGCCGTGCCCATAGATTAATCATCCACGCGCAGCTCCACCCCGTATGGGCTCCGCCATGATTCAAACGTCGTTCAAGTGTGACCTTGCAAGCAGCCGCAAGTTCTGGTTCCTGATGTAAGGTAATCTGGTCCAATGGATGTAGCGAGACCAAATGTGCGACATGACGATGCCCTGGCTCAAACTCTTCAAAATCTTCGTTCCACTCTTGGAGCTGGCCATGCTTGCCTACACGGTAGGGAGGCAGCCGCAATAACGCATGCTCCAATCGGCCTATAAACGTCTGATCCGTATCTGATAAAATGCCACTGGCTTCCAAACAATGGTCAAATAAACTTCGGAGGAGCGCCACATCCATCGTCACGCCTTGGGTCACACTGCTTTTCTGCCCATCGGGCGCGATAAAGAAGTTTTCCGGGGACGTTGAAGGGCAAGTAACCAGGCTGCCATCCTTCGCCTCCACTAACCAATCCAAGCCAAATTGGGCCGCTTCTTTCATCACAGGATAGGCTCGCTTGAGAAACATTTCATCTTGACTGTAAGCGTAATGTTCCCAGATATGCTGACATAACCAAGCTCCTGCCATCGGCCAAAATGCCCAGCTTGGCGATCCCCCGACGGGAGTTGCTGTTCGCCATACATCGATGTTGTGATGCGCCGTCCAACCCTCGCAGCGGTAGTGGACATTGGCGGCTTTACGCCCTGTATGCTGCAGGTCCTCTATCAGGTCGAACAATGGTAAATGGCATTCCGCAAGATTGCCCACTTCCGCAGGCCAATAGTTCATCTCTACGTTGATGTTTGTCGTCCAACTACTGCACCATGGCGGACGAATGCTATCGTTCCAAATGCCTTGCAGATTAGCCGGCTGCGTTCCAATTCTAGAGCTGGACAACAGCAGGTATCGGCCATATTGAAAAAATAATGCGGCAAGTCCGGGATCTTCTACACCGTTTTTGATAGCTTCGATTCGGACATCCGTTGGTAGGTCATTTCTTTCCTGGCCGCCAAGGTCAAGAGAAACTTTGCAAAAGCGTGCGGCATGATCGTGGATATGCCGCTCTTTCAACTGCTCGTAACCAAGCGATGCTGCTTTGGCCAGTCTTGCTTCTCCTAACTCTAACGATGGTTGATCTGTTAGAGCAGGGTCCTTATCGAAGACTTGGAAGCTGGTCTCGGCAGCCAGCAGGAAAGTGACCGTTCCTGTACCGCTCACACGGATCCGTCCACCGCTAACCTCCAACCTGCCTTTGTCCGTACTAACGGTCAATCGAATGTTAAAACCGATCCCTTTGCCTTCCGCATAGTGCACTGGGTCGGGTGACTTCACCGTATTAGGCAGAATATGAATGGGGCTGCGTCCAGTAAGGATTAATTGGTTCCATGACACCTTCTTGACTTCATATTGCAGAGGACTGTTCAATATTGCGCTAACACTGATGTTACGCTCGCTATGCAAGCGTATGACCATGACTTGATCAACCGCCGAGACGAACAGTTCTCTGGTATGTACAGCGTTATTTTGCAAATACCGCACACGGGCGATTCCTTCTGCTAGATCCAATTCCCTGCGGTAATCCGAAATTTCACCGGTCTCTTCGAAGATAAGATCCAAATCGCCAAGCGGGACGTACGATTCGATCTCTGGTCCTTCCATGTGCCTTTCGATCAATTCCTCAGCCTCGGCGTACTTGCCTGCAAAGATCATTTCACGCACAATGTCCAAATACTCAGCTGCTTCTTTGTTCACTGTCTCTCTGGGTTCCCCGGACCATAACGTATCTTCGTTCATCTGTATACGTTCCCGATCCGTACCGCCATACATCATTCCGCCGAAACGGCCATTCCCTACGGGGAGTGCTTGGAACCAAGATTTCGCTGGCTGTGCGTACCATAATGCCGTACTTTTGTCTGACACCAGATCTCCCCCACCTGTTTCTATTCGTACAACCAATCCAATGTATCAATACCATCGTTTTTGTGTTCAACATCACGTGGACATGTCTCCTGATCCATAGGGATCACACCCAGAATCAGAAAAGCACCTTTACCGAAGTCAAGTGTTTGCCGCCCCGCTTCATAGTGGAAGGCGTGGATATTCACAGATGGATACGCATATAAACGCAGCCCTTTGCGCAGTACCGGCGCATAACCGCCTCTATCGTCCGCGTGTGTGTTTTCCTCCAGGCTAGGGACTTGCAGCCATTGATCATCTTTTGAATTAAAATAACCTACCAGCACTTTCGAAGGCTGTTTAAGTTCAATATCGATCGCTAAGCCGTGAAGACCCGCCTGCCTTTGACTAAAACGGATACCCGTAAGCCCGTTCAGCTCCTCAGCACAGCCAACGATGTGAATATCCCCGTCCGTGAAAACTTCCACGCCTTTTTCCACGAAGTACAACTCCGCATGTTCAGACAATAAGCTGAACGGTGCCTCTGCATAGGGAACGATCGGAGCTTTTAGATTTTTTAGAGCTTCGGGCAGYGTCCCTGACTTCAGCTCTTGCACATGGAGACGGAAAGCCTTCAACTCCGCTTCATATAGAAGTAAACATGCGCTCCAATGC
>NZ_JBFTQB010000524.1:0-4493 GCF_056398785.1 Paenibacillus sp. 01T422
AACGCGAGCACCTTCGTTAGCTGAATGAGTCCGCCTTTACTGGAGCAATAGGCTCCTCTTTCCGGCAGTGCGATGCTGCCCAGCATGGAGGACAGGTTGATGACCCGGCCGTAGCGCTGGCTTTTCATCGTTTTGGCGACTGCTCGGGCGCATAGATACGGCGCTTTTAAGTTCGTGTTCTGAACGAGATCCCAGCTCGCTTCATCAAAATCCTCAATCGGCTTGCGCACATTAATCCCTGCATTGTTGATCAAAATATCAATCCGTCCAAACGCCTGGACGGAATCAGCAACCATCGCCTCCACCTGCTCGGCTATCGTAACATCCACCGCAAGGCCGAGCGCCCGTCTGCCGGTTGACTCTGCAATCGCACGCGCAGCCGCTTCGGCCTTCTCCTTCTCGCGGCTCGTCACGATCACATCAGCCCCAGCCTCTGCCAGCGCCTGAGCCATGACATAACCAAGCCCTCGTGTTCCACCTGTAATTAAGGCAACACGGCCATCTAATTTGAATAGCTCCAAGCTCATTGGACAGATTCCCCTTTCTCATCTAGCGTTAATAGGATCTTGGCGATCTTTCCCGGATTCTTGATGAGCATCTCAAAGCAAGCACTCCCGCTTTCAAGCGGAGCAAGCTTTGTCCATGGCGACAAGCTGACGCGCCCTTCGCTAATCCACTGAAGTGCCGTCTCGAAGTCATCGGAGTGGTAAGCGAAAGCCCCCGTCATCTGGATCTCGCTACGAATAATGGTATTAATCGGAAGGCGGCTTGTTTCCTCGTGCAGACCTGTGAAAATGACCCGGCCCCCTGGCCGCACCGACTCCACACAAGTTTGGCGGGTCAGCTCCATACCGACGGCATCAATCGCCGCATCGAAGGACTGCCCATCGACAAGGCTGCTTACACGAGTTACGGTTACAGCTCCCAGTTCCTTGGCGATATCAAGACGCTGTTCGTTGATATCAACGACTACGATCTGCTGCAAGCCGTACACCTTGGCTGCCTGAAGAGCTAGAAGACCGATTGGCCCCGCTCCCATAATCAAGAGGCGGTCGGTTGGAAGCGGTCGAAGCAGCTTGCAAATATGTACCGCGCAGGCGAACGGCTCCGCGAAAGCGCCTTCATCATAAGAAACGTGATCGTCCAGACGGTACACGTTCTTCTCAGCAATCGCTACATATTCAGCGAATGCTCCAGGGCGGTGCGCCCCAATTAATTGGCGCTCCGGGCACAGCTGTGCTGCCCCTGTCGTGCAGGCGCGGCAGCGACCACAGGACACGAGCGGGTTGGCCGTCACCCGATCCCCTCGGCGGAATCGGGTCRTTGGGGTCCCGTTCGCATCCCCGCCGTTCCCGACTTGCTCCACGACACCGGAGAACTCGTGCCCCATAATGAGCGGCGGCTTACGAAGCGAATTATGCCCCAAGTAGCCGCTTAATTCAGAACCGCAAATGCCCACCCGCTCCACACGGATCAGCACCTCATCCGGCCCAGGGATTGGCTTTGCCACTTCCCTTATCTGCATGGTGCTGGGCCCTTCATAGACCAAAGCTTTCATGCGCTAACCTCCTTTTGGCAAAATACTTCGTCTCTCTCATCTAGTGCTTCTCACGCTTTTCCCAGCCCTGCTTGAATAAAGGCAGCCAGTGACCGGGGTCATATGGATGCTTCGCAATCTCTTCTAGGTTAAGGTCAATGCCTAGACCATGCCCCTCCGGCGGGAGCAGATAGCCGCGATCAACTTTGAGCGGAGGTGTAAGCAGCTGCTCTTCCCACGGCTCATTAAATTCATCGAAAATTTCATGAATGAAGAAGTTCGGCGTAGCCATATTCAAATGAGCGCACACCACTGAGCAAATAGGTCCTTGTGCGCTATGCGGAGCAGTAACCCCGCCATGCGCATGTACCATCCCGCATATTTGCTTGGAAGCGGAGATGCCGAGATATTGCGGCTCCAATTGAATGATATGCACCGCATCATGCTTCAGCAGCTCGGCGAACTGTTCGCGGTTGTAATAGTCCTCTCCGCAGGCAATTGGCACAGGACTTCGCTTGGCCACCTCGACCATGGAGGAGATTCGCTGCGGAGGCACTGGCGCTTCGAACCAGGTAGGCTCATAAGGCAGCATCGCCTCTGCGAATTGAAGAGCTGTATGTACACTAAAGCGGTTATGTCCTTCAATCAGAAGATCAACATCAGGGCCTACCGCCTCGCGAACCGCCGCGATAATCTCAATTCCAATACGAAAATCCTTCCTTTCCACGGTACGCCAGGCGTTGCCAAAAGGATCAAACTTCAGTGCGGTATAACCTCTAGCGACGACGTCCTTCGCTTTCTCATGAAAGCTTTGCGGATCACGCGGCCCTCGGTACCACCCGTTGGCGTAGCAGCGCAGCTTCTCGTGACATTTTCCGCCCAAAAGTTTATACAGCGGCAGTCCCGCCTCTTTGCCGATAATATCCCAGCAAGCGGTTTCAATTGCAGCCAGCGCTGAGCCCTGAATTTGACCGCCATCCGAATACACGTCACGCGTCATTTTTAATGCGATGGTTTCCACATCATGAACATCCATCCCGATATACAGATGCTTCAGCTCATGAATCGCCGCTTCCACCGTTTTGGCAAACCCATTCAGGGTTCCTTCGCCGATACCATAAATGCCTTCCTTCGTCTGCAGTTTGACGAAAAGCCAATTTTTCCACGAGTTCCCGACGATAAATGTCTCCACATTGGTAATGATCATTCCGCAACCTGTCCTTTCACTTTCCATAATAGAGAAGTAAGCGCCATTACAAGCTTTCATATGCATTGTAACAAATCCAATTGCCCTGATATTTGCCTAAAGGAGAAAACATGTTGGACTTTTCCGATAAACTTGATAAACGACAAAGAAGAAGGCTGCTTGAAGCGCTAGCCTTCTTTCTACATTGTTATTGATCAAACAATTACTATTGAAGAAAAAAAATTCTTTTTATCTCTTTATCATCAAATCTGGCATTTCTAGCGCTAATGAAACATTACACAACATACCTCGCGCCAAAAAAATCGTCGTCCGCTCCTCAGCTTCTTGGAGTCCTGCCTCCTCAAAAGCCTGCATCACGAACTGCTTCACATCGTTCATCCCCCGCTTCATCACAGCACGGATGGGTGCTTCCTGGATCGTCTGCGCCTGCATCTGCAGCAGAATCTCATTTCTGTGCGACTGCGTAATCTCTTCGTAGGCGCGGATGAAGCCGAACTCCAGAAGCTCTGACGATGTAGTTTCCTTCACGTGTTGGAAGGCTTGTAGGATACGTTGCCATGAGAGTTCCAGCGCAGCTTCCAGCAGCGATTCCTTAGTGAAGAATCGATACACATATGGCTGTGAAATAGCGGCGCGTTCCGCAACTTGCGCAGTTGTAGCACGATAATAACCGAATTCGGCAAACACTTCGACAGCGGAATTAATAATATCATTGCGTCGATCAGAAGACGTTATACCTTTCACCACTTGCGCGACCTCCTCTACTGTTAAAAGTCCGATTAATGATTGGTCAATCACTAATCGGACTTAGTATATAACATATAGTTGTAGATCGCAACTTTAACTTGCCACGTTTACACCATACCGCCGTTAACCCGAATGGTTTGACCAGTGATCCAACGCGATTCTTCGCCAGCCAAGAATAGCACCACGCCTGCGATATCTTCCGTTTCTCCCATGCGTCCAAATGCATTTAAATTCGCGATGCCTTGAATCTGCTGCTCTGACTTACCAGCGGTGAATAGTTCCGTGTTTACCGGCCCTGGCGCTACCGCGTTGATCGTAATGCCCGCCGGTCCCAATTCCTTGGTGAGCTGACGCGTAATTTGTTCAACAGCTCCCTTCGTGCCTGCATAAGCACTATAGGTAGGGAACATCATTCCAGCAACGGACGTTGAGAAATTAATAATGCGACCGCCTTTATTCATGTGCTTAAGCGCCTGTTGGATCGCAAAATAAGTGCCTTTGACATTGATGGCATACTGCTTGTCGAAGTCTTCTTCCGTCATAGCGGCTAGCGGCTTCGTGATCATAATGCCCGCGTTATTCACGAGAATATCAATCTGCCCATACGCGGCTAGTGTTTTTTGAAAAAGCAGCTCAATATCAGATACTTGACTAATATCCGCCTGAACCGGCAAAGCTTCACCGCCGTTATGCTTAATGCTCGCCACCACTTCCTCTGCCTTAGCAGGATTGCTGGCGAAATTAATGACGACCTTCGCGCCATGCTTGGCGAGAAGCTCCGCTATTTCTCTTCCGATTCCTCTGGATGCTCCAGTTACGATTGCTACTTTCCTTGATAAGTTAGACATGCGATGATTCCTCCTTGTTACCTTCATTGTTTGGCTTATGAATCTATTATATGTATGTCGATAACAAATTACAACTGACAAATTTATATATTTGTCATTATTCATTCTGTAGCCTCTGAGCTGCTAAGATACCTCAATCGGATCATCCTCTTGG
>NZ_JBFTQB010000525.1:0-4484 GCF_056398785.1 Paenibacillus sp. 01T422
ATGTTGTACCGATAGATCGGTCTTAAGCAGCAATCTCTGAGCTTCCCCCAAACGAATCCGCAGCAAATAATCAATAAATTTTTCCCCGAACTCCTCTTTAAACAGCTTGCTTAAATAGCGAGGATTCATTTCAAAATGATCGCTAATCCTGTTAAGGGACAGATCGGAGTCACAATAATGCGTTTCGATATACACTTTAACTTGGCATATAAGTTCATGATTGTTCCTTGCGTAGCGGGCAGCTCGAACACGGGGCTCTAGCTCGGAAAGCAGCATAACCAACCGCTCATGCCATTCTTCCAGTTTTTCAGAGTGCTCCACTAACGCTTCAAGAACCGGCTTATACTCTGTGGTCCACAGTTCCTGCGCTTCTCCCGTCATTTCCATCAGTTCTTTATTCAGATGATACATCAAGTAATTGGAGATGTGGTTGATATCACCTTGTGAGAACCGCCCCTTCTTGAGAGCATGAAAAAGCGAAATCATATGCGTCTGCCACTGCCCGTCGTCCGTCCGGAACGACTTGACAATGATTCGAACCGATTGCAGATGTGGGAAAATCCGGCCTTCCGTTTTTGCATGAACATCACGGCTTCCAATAAGTGAGCCTAATCCAAAGACGGGCTTGTAGGACAAATGTTTTTTGGCATCCGCATAGCTTTGTGGGATATCTCCAAGTGACTGGGTCTCTGGTCCGATTCCCACCGACACCGTAAATTCAAGATTGGCCAGAATCCAATCCTGCAGTTTCTTCATGAAATCATAGACCGTATTCTCGTCTTGCTCCTGGCTATCATTCAAGTAAAACATGACGACCATTTGCTGTGGTTCCACCCATTCATTCCAAACAAATATCCCTTCGTTCTGGGCAACTTCCTGAAGGACATTGCTAACAACAAATTTAAGCAAGTACTGGTCACGCGAGCTATAATCCCCGACAAAATGAGAGTAACGATCGATTTCCATCATCACCACCGCCAACCTGTTGAACTGAGAGGGTAGCTGCAATCTAGCAGTCTCTTGCCGCCACTCTGTTTCGTTCATAATCCTATGGCCTTCCAGCCAATCGACCAGTACCTGCCTTCTCCGAATCAGTAGATCATCTTTATGCAGTTTCTCGTATTGGCTCGTCCTTTCCAACAAATTATCGATGGCCAATTCTATAAATTTCAGTTCGCCAACCCCCGCATGTTTAACTAGCTCACTGCTTTTTCGTTTCGTGTAATCATCGATCCTTATCGCAATGGACTGGATTGGTTTGTAATGCCGGTGGGTAATAAACGTGAACCAAAACACGCCAATTATGATAGTCGCTAAGCCCACTATTATCCATAGGTCATTAAACTGCGACATCAAAGACAATTTCTGATCTCTTTGTCCGCCGGGCATATACAGCCATCCCGTATAGTCGGAATGAATCTGTCTTCTTTTGAGCTCTTGCAGGGGTGCGGTTTGGCTCGGCAGCGTCAAGCTTCGATCAAAAGGCTCTAGGTTAGCGGTAAGTAACCGAATGAAACCGGCATCATATCGCGTTAAATCTTTCATGAACCCGACTAATGCCCGAACGCGGATGTTAACCACGACAGCCCCCTGCTTGATATCATCTAACGGGAAAAACTTGACTAAAGATACCACCTGTTCCTCGCTTGAATCATGAATAAATTCGCGGTAATTTCTTGGACTCGTCCATCCAGGTGGCGACGTCTTCGAGTGATAGGCAGCAAGAAGGAAATCACGATCGCCAAACTGGTCCAGGTCTGATAAGCCGTTTCTGGATAATATTTTCCCGGATTGTTCGTTATACATATAAATGGAGCTGGAAAAAGGCAACATGGAAGAGAAATCGTCCAGCTTATGTGAAATCACAAAGTAATCAAAAAGCGTTTTATCGCCTGCCGTAGACGTATAGAAATCTTTTAACTTCTCATCTGTAAAAATTTCTTTGATCGTCATTTGTTCGGAGGCCTTCAGATTAGCGTCGACTGCCTGCATAACCTTTGTCGCAATAGAGTCATCCGTCATCGCGATTTGTTTCTGTGCCGAATTGTTTAATATCGAGAAAAAAGAAAAGATTAAGACGGAAATGACTACGAAAAATAGAGGAGCGTAAGACAACAGCATGCGATGATACCAGCTCATTTTCATCAAAATCAGTCCTCCTGCACCTATAACTTGATTGACAACAAGCAGAATAAGATTCTTTTCCGCCAATTTCCATTTATTTAGCATAGTATATTAGCATGAAAATTGTTGTCGAATCCTGTTAAAAACAAAATTGACAAGACGCAAAAAAACACCGGAAATTGATCCGATGTCTTTGTTTGGATAGGGATTGTCCGAATTAATCAAAAATAGTTGAAAACGCTTCCGTAGGCCGGGATATCGTAGCTGCATCCATATAACATACGCTGAAGGCTCTACGAGATTTGCTGCTGAGATTGCCTTCCGAACCATGAATCGTCCAGTTATGCAGCAAGACAGCTTCACCGGGCTCGAGCTCCAAATAATCCGGTTCCCTATTTACTGTCAAATCCTCAATCTGCTCCTTGGTCAGAAATCCAGAAGGATCATTAGGATTCATAAGATTCCGGTGCGTGCCTGGATATACTTGAACACAGCCGTTTTCACGGGTAGCCGGATCCAAGGCCGTCCATATCGTCAACAATGGATCACGGTCCAGATTGGACCACCGATCCTGATGATAAACCAGACGAGTCCCATGAAAGGCCGGCTTATTCATGAACATAGCGCGAAAACAAGCAACCCTGGTGTGGATTCCGTATATTTTTTCGGCAATTGAACCGAACAGCGGTTTCTTCATATAAGCTAAATACACGGGATCGAGCTCCAGGTTCTGGATCTTCCGATAGTTAAGCGTTGCTCCCTTAAAACCCAGGGTCTGCGCCGACTGTTCGAACCCTTCCCCTTCTTCCCGCTGCATCATCAACCGGTTGTAATCGATTTCGGCTTTTCCCAGCATAATCTCATCTATCCTGGTAGTAAGCGCTGCCAATTCTTGCTCCGTCAAAACTTTCCCCAACCGGAGGTACCCTTGTTCTTCGTAGGTCTGCCATTGCTCGAACGATAACCTATCGACCATACTGTTCACTCTCCCTTATCTGAATTCAAAATGGGTAAGAGCAAGTCTCAACACTCTGCAGAAGTCATTTCATTGGTAAAAATCCGTTTGTATTCCCCTGCTGACATTTTTTCTGCCGATTTGGGGGCATAGTGGAACTGCAGCGACCGGCGACGTTTGGAAGAATGATTATTCGGCGTGCCGTGGTACAACAGCCCATGGAAGAACAGAATTCCGCCCGGCTTGAGTGGAACTGTCGTGTCCCTATCTACGGGCACGTTCGCGTCACAGATTTGCCAATCTCGAACAGCGTAATGCGGTGTGGCTCCATCCATATGGGAGCGTGGGATGACGTGCATGCAGCCGTTGTCGAGTCCCGCCTCGTCCAGTGCGATCCAAACGCCAACTACCGGCTTTTTCCACGTCAAGTTGTTGTAAGCCATATCTTGGTGCCATGGCTTTTCCGCTCCCCCGAAGGGAGGCTTCAACAAAGCCTGGTCCTGAACGAGATTAACTTCTTCGCCAAGCAAGCGTTCGACAACGGATAGGATAGCGGGATGATACGCTATTGCTCGCAGCGACTCATCGAATTCTACAAAGTTGTAAAGCTTTCTTACTGCAAACTCTCGTTCCTCATCGGTCCCCAGTTCACTCTGCGGTTTGGTGAATTGCAATTTAACCTTCGTATCACGATTAAGGATATTATTCATAACAGCATCAATTGACTGCCCAACTTCCTTGGCCGTCAGTATTTGCTCGATGGCTATGAATCCCGCGTCCTTGTACTGTTTGACGTACTCATCTGTGAAATCATGGATCGATGCTAACGGCTGATGCACATTGTCGAATCGGTACATAAGATTGTTAATGTCATCTGAATTTTGTACATTTGTACGCATGGAATCCCTCCTTCAAGAGTAATAAATCTACATTCATTACTTTAAGAATAGCGTTTTTCCTGATTAATGGAAATGGATGGAAGAGCGACTTTTTTGTATAAATGTACATACAATTAGACATTCACAAACTCGTTGCTATCGCCTGAAGCTTATGATTAAATGGAACCAAACGTCATTTGAAGGAGTGCTCTCGATGATCACTTTCTTATATAACGGTTCCGTGGGGAAATCTCGCTGCGAGCCCGGCTGGGAATGGTCACGTTCAACCCCCATGCCCGATTACGACCTATGGTATGCCATAGAAGGAAGAGGGCAAATGATTATCAACGGAGCAAGCTACCCGATCTGTAAAGGCTCCTGCTTCTTAATCCGGCCCGGTGATCAAGTGAAAGCAACTCAGGAACTCGATCATCGGCTGACCGTTATTTTCATACATTTTACAATCCAACCGGGTCTGGAAGTCGATCTGCCCGAAAGATATGTACGATTAGAGGACACTATTGTAC
>NZ_JBFTQB010000526.1:0-4480 GCF_056398785.1 Paenibacillus sp. 01T422
TTGCGGAAGATTCCCTACTGCTGCCTCCCGTAGGAGTCTGGGCCGTGTCTCAGTCCCAGTGTGGCCGTTCACCCTCTCAGGTCGGCTACGCATCGTCGCCTTGGTAGGCCGTTACCCTACCAACTAGCTAATGCGCCGCAGGCCCATCTGTCAGCCACAGATTACTCCGTGTTTCATGATTCTCTCATGCGAGAAAACCAGTTATCCGGTCTTAGCTATCGTTTCCGATAGTTATCCCAGTCTGATAGGCAGGTTACCTACGTGTTACTCACCCGTCCGCCGCTAAGCACCGAAGTGCTCCGCTCGACTTGCATGTATTAGGCACGCCGCCAGCGTTCGTCCTGAGCCAGGATCAAACTCTCCATAAAGATCTCCCCAAAAAGTGAMGYKAACCTCCGAAGAGAATTCCGATTACTTTYCGGGGACCCCGTTAAGGGTCAGACGATTGCTCGTCYTTATATCTGAAAGCTTAATAGCTCATTGACTTGCTAGCGAGATTATTCATCTCATTTATAGTCGATTACTCGACTGTGCTTACTCACTCGTTGTTCAGTTTTCAAAGATCAATTTTCTTTCTCATTMCGTCCCACTCTCGCGGCCGGAATTACAATATAGCATATTCAACCAATCAGATGCAAGCTTTATTTTTACAATATTCGATAAAGTTTTCAGCTCGTTTTGGCCGGAAAGACAATATACCATGGTGACCAAAATAATGCAACTCTATTCTACATTTTTCAGGAATGTCCGTGATTTAGCATATCTTCTACTAGTTCCTGTTCGAAACGCTCTTTGAGAGCATCATTGCTGGGGGCTATGGATAAGCTGATCTCTTTAAACTCTCGGACCATATTCTGAATGCCTTCCAGGTTGCCACTCTGAGCTAAATGATCTGTTTGCGCAATAACATGATAAGCGATGGCTTGGTAAGCGTCAGTGAAACTTTGCTCCACATTGGCAGCAGCTCTATAGTCTGCGTAATATCTTCTGAATGTCTCCATAAGCGTTTCGTTCATATTCATGCCACTCCTTTCAAGATAAAGAACAGTTTCCCACAAGGAAAGCAAGTTTATACGGTATAAAAGCACAACAGCTCCCTGCTGTAAGAAGCAAGGAGCCTGTTATGAGTATTCAACCTTTTTTATATCTCTGTATGAAATCTCTTTTATTTTACATCAATAGAAGTAACAACTTGGTTTTGTCCTTTAAGCTCAACAACATGGTTAGGTGTAAATGAACCAAGGTTGCCTGTCAAAGCGACATTAGCTGCTACGTTATAAACCGTAGTTTGGCTGACGTTATTGATATTTTGAGTGATAGAAATTGTAGTGATTTTACCTTGTCCATCTACAGTTGTTCCATTTAATGTACCTACAACATCGAAGTTTGTGTTAGCCTCAGCCAGCTTAGTAACTTCTACGAAGACAACTTGATTGTTGAAAGAACGAACTTTCACTTCATCGCCTACTTGAATCGCAGAAGCAGCTACTTTCACACCGTTACGCAAAATGAATGCATCCGGGTGAAGAACATAGTTTGTTGTAACTCCTGCTTTTGTTACTGGAAGCACGTTGTTGTATACAACTGCGTTCACAGTTCCAGTAGTGGAGTTTTGGTCTTCAGGCATTTGCTCGCCTGTACGATCCAATAGAGCTGCCAATTGTGCACGAGTCACGTTTTGGCCCGGTCTGAATGTGTTATCTTCAAAGCCATCAACAAGACCTTTATCGATAGCTACGGCAACATATCCTACAGATCCAGCAGGGATTTGTTTAGCATCTTTAAATGTAAGCTGTGTGTTCATTTTCGCTTTAGCTTCGGACTCAAGTTTCAAAGCTTTCACTAATAGCGTAGTTGCCCATAGGCGATCCGCTTCTTTAGATGGTTGAACGGAATCATCGTTTTCTGTGAATAAATCATTTTCAAGTGCTACGGCTACGTATCCTACTGCCCATGCAGGGATTTTGTCAGCATCTTTGAAGTTTAGTTTTGTTGCCATTTCAGTAGCGGATTCCGCTTGTTCACGCAGACCCATCAATCTTACAGCGGCTGTAATCGCTTCAATGCGGGAAACGGATTTGTCCGGTTTGAACGTACCGTCTTCGTAACCTTCGAATACTTGCTTGGATGCCAAGCTAGCTATGTATCGCATTGCCCATTGAGCGCCTTTAAGATCGTCAAAGTTGATGCGGATTTGAATGTTGCCGCTAATGTTACCGTTGTTGTTTTTACCATTATTAAAAGAAGTGTTGTAGCTATTATTATTGTTGTTATTGTTTCCTTTACCACGATCATCATGGTCATTCCCTTTGGCAAACGCTGCAGAAGCGCCTCCCATTACCATTGTTAGTACAAGTCCTGTTGCTACAGCTTTCTTCATTAGGTTCTTTTTCATATCAAGTTCCCTCTCCCTTATTCATATGATTGGTATAAATAATGTGGAGCCTTCGCGAAGGGTTCCTGGTTATGCTACAAGGATTCGCCCTTGAGGAAATGTTTTGGGGGGTCGTACAGGGAATGATTTAAAATATCAAATTGTCGAGTCTATTAAATCCCCTATGAAACTGCTAAACTAAACGAGATAAAACACTATCGCTAAAGGAGCTCACGTATGCGTTTACGTAATCCCAGAGTCCAGCTTGTTATTGCTCTAGCCGTTATTCTAATTGCATTGTCAGTCTTTACTTATAGCAAAATCGGACTCAAGCAAGCAAATGTGGAACCTGCCGTTGTTACAGTGCCAACTAACACGCATCATGATCCTCCCCCTGTTAGTGAAGCCCCACCGACAGCGCCCGTAGAAACTAAAAATACGTATCCCTTAGAACAAGTTGATGTTGTTGTGATCGGCAGTGAGCTAGAAGGTCTCTACCTAGCAAGGGCCGCGGCGGACGAAGGCTTGAAGGTTAAAGTATTAGATCCTCATAAAGCTTTTGGCGGCCAAATCCTTCAGAGTCAAATGTTGTTTCTGGATGAAACGCGCGACGATCAAGGTCATTTATTAGTGCAGGGCCGGGCTAAAGAATTATTCGACGGCTTCCGAAATGCTAAAATCCGCAAGCTTTCCGAATTTTCAACTTATATGGATAAACTGGTCAAAAACATCCCTGTCGAATCCGGCGTTATTTTAAATGAAATTGAGCAAATCAACACGTCAGACAGCATGCACAAAGTTGCTTCTATCGTCTATACAACGGACAAGAATGAAAAGAAAAAGATTACAGCCAGCTACTGGGTCGATAATAGCGATTATGCCGCACTCATCTCACGACTCGATGCCAAGAGATTGCCAGGACTAGAGAAATTCTATGGGCAAAAAGACATCGAATACATGAGCGCCGGTATGATGATGAAGTTCAAGAATGTCGATTGGAAAAAGTTCAATACCACTTTCAACGCGCTAAAACCTGAAGAGAAATCCAAAAAATTTGGCGGCGGCTCTATCAATGACAGCTATGCGATCGGGCTAAGCGGTATGACAAAAGCCTATCACTCCTCCAATGACCGCGTATTTCTAAGAGGTTTGAATGCCGTGAATCAAAGGGATGGAGAAGTTTTAATTAACGCCCTTCTTGTGTATACCGTTGACCCATCTAAACCCGAATCCATCCAAGAAGCTGTTACGCTGGGCAACAAAGAGACGGCCTCCATTCTGGGACATTTCCGTAAAACCTTGCCAGGTTGGGAGCATGCCGAACTTGGGGAACTGCCAACTTACCCTTACGTAAGGGAATATAATCACTACGAAATGGATTATGTGTTAAAACCGTCTGACCTGCTCTCAGGCACCATGTTCTGGGATAATGTCAGCATCGGCGGCTATCCGCTTGATTTGCAAGGCACGAGCGCGAACAAGTGGGGCATTGAAATGGGACGTCCCGACAAATACGGCATGCCGCTGCGCAGCTTTTTATTGAAAAATTACGACAATGTCATTTCCGCCGGGAAAAATGTAGGCTCCTCGGCCATCGCATACGGAAGCACAAGAATTCAACCGAATACGAGTCTGGCTGCTGAATCCATCGGCGTCATACTGGGGCAATTGCATGGCAAACAAAAGCTTAGAGAGATCACACCTGAAGAAATGACCAAGTTGCAGCAGTACTTAGCTGCTCATTATCAAATCAAGCTAACCGGGGTAACCGGCACCAACAAGATCAGCGGTTGGAATGAAGACGAGATTAGAAAGCTTGATACCGGGGAAATTACTTACCCTAGCTACGTGCAACTCGCAAAAAAACAACTGTGAAATAAGCAAACCCGTGCATTCGTTCTTCGAGCGAGTGCGCGGGTTTTTTTACGAAAATTTAATTTAAAAAGTAGTTGAAAAACAGAACCGCCAGCCATATAATAAGCAATATACTTAAGTTTACTTATAATCACTTACGCGAAAGGAGCGAGAAAGCTTTGTTTCAAGAAGAAAGACTCATATCCATCATCGATTACTTAAAATCAAATAAGCGCATTACGGTTGATCTGA
>NZ_JBFTQB010000527.1:0-4473 GCF_056398785.1 Paenibacillus sp. 01T422
ACCTTACCATCGTTGTTCACATCCGCTAACATAAATTGTGCCCAGTCTGGACTACTTGATGTTTTTCCGAATGCCGCAGCAACTATGCCTAGATCACCAATTGTAACTTTACCATCACCGTTTAGATCACTTAGAGTAGAACTAATCTTTACATTTTGGAAAACGTTGGCCACCCGAGTCTCTTTACCAGTTCCATCTGATAAAACGATGCTAGACAAAGTAACGCGAGCAGGCGGCGTAACAGCAGCTACCTTCGCTTTAAATTGAAGCTTAATGAGGTCACCATCCGTTGTTATTTCGTTACTTGATCCTAAACTTGCGAGCAAAATCCTTACTTTTCCAGGCTCCGTCACATTTTTACTAACGATGGACAATCCTGTTTTTAGTGATTGTGCATCTACAAATTCCATTTGATTCGGATCAAAATTGAGTGTCAAATCCTGTGCATATACGTCTTTATAAACACTTTGGGTTACATTTTTCAAACCATAATTCAAACTAAAAGTTTTTCCAGTTGCTACGGAACTGCTTCCTGCTAGAGTAGCCCTTGCACCATAAGATAATCCAAAACCGAACGAGTAGTCGTCACCAGCCGCATTTGTGTAAGCGTAGTGAAAATTCTCTGCGTAGCCTGGAACATCCGATGCGTTATTCTCGACGGCCGCCTGGTTAGCTGGGATCGTAATTGGCAGAATGCCCGTAGGGTTGTAACGCCCACGAATAACGTCCAGCAAGGCTTCGCCTTTGACATCGTAAGTTGCCACTACTGCTGCAGCGTTAGGCTCGATCTCATTAATGACCCATGGATTGGTCATGTTGATAGCAAGAGTGGTCGGAACAGCCGCCTCGATCTGCTTAATTTTATTCACGTCAATGCCTGTGAGCGTACTCAACTGAATCTCCTGACTGGAATTGTCGGGGTAGGCATAAATAGTCGGCAGAGCCCACACAAAAGCGGCATTCGCCTCTGCGAGCGTATTGACGATGGTCACAGATGGGTCATTTTTTGTAATGAGTTTTTTAAGTGCGGTGGTTTGCGTGGCACTGTTATTACCGTTGAAAACTTCAACGTACAGTTTCTTGGTGGCGATGCTTGCGTCGGACAGTGGCAACATCCCCTTGTTGTTGCGAAGGAGTGTAATCGATTTGTGATGTGCCTCATCGGCTCGCGCTTGGGATGCAGGCGAACTGGCAATCTCCTGAGCCTTCTCCGGGTCTGTGTAAGGGTTTTCAAAAAGTCCTAGATCAAACATTTCAGTAAGCAAGTGCGCCACGGAGGGGTTGAGTTCCTCTTCGCGGAGTAAGCCCGTGTTAATAGATGAGATCAGCCCGCTTGGATCGTTATTATCCGAGAAGATGTTTGCCCCGGCGTGAATCGACTTCGCGAACTTCTGTTCAATCGTCAGATCATGCACGCCAAAATCACGAGTGGTCAGTGGTCCGCTATCGGTGTTGACATAGCCAGTGAAGCCCATCTTGTTTCGCAGAATGTCGGTGATTAGGGTCTTATTATACGCTCCTGCCACTTCCTCGAATTGCTGGTCTTTGGAGTACCACAATTCATCAGGGAGCTGCTTAGCGCTTAGCGCGTTGCTTGGAACATTGTAATAGGACATTATTGAGCTCACACCAGCGTCAATTGCGGCTTGGAATGGTGGCAGTTGGTATTTAAAAAGACTGCCCTCCGTTGGGTAGGTTGCCCACTTACCGGGTTCGTTGTGTGGGTCGAGACCTCGGACCACAGCACCGTCACCGACGAAGTGTTTCATAGTCTGTGCAACAGATTTATTGCTCAGC
Organism: Paenibacillus sp. 01T422; assembly: GCF_056398785.1. Taxonomy (NCBI): domain Bacteria; kingdom Bacillati; phylum Bacillota; class Bacilli; order Caryophanales; family Paenibacillaceae; genus Paenibacillus; species Paenibacillus sp. 01T422. The sequence goes on from NZ_JBFTQB010000527.1 coordinate 1,798, forward strand.
TTCTCGCCTTGGAAGCCGAGGACCAGCTCACGAGCAATCTTCGAGTTCAGTTCTGTCCCCTCACCAAAGGTACCGGAAATTCGGTTCCATCGCGGCTCCGAAGCGATTTCTACCTGGTATCCATAGGTTTTCTGGATGCCAGACGAGCRCCACTCATCACGGGCGGTCTCGGCGAAGTCGCGGATGATGCTGAGATCGCCCGTTGCTGCAAGTCCCAATGTACCGGGCCATGTAGAGAACTGCCCGGAAGCCTCACTGATACCGAATGTGAGCTGCTGACTTACGTGATTGCGAGGGTTGGAGGTGAAGACGAGCGGGATGCCAAGCGGGCTAGCCTCCGCGACCTCTTGGTATGTGTTCGCTCTCTTAGCAAGCTCCAAAGCCGTTAGGTTGTCACGGATAATGAGATAACGAATATGGCGATTATTAACAAAGTCATTGATGCCGTTGATGTCACTTGGTAGAGAAGTAATCTGCATGATTCCAGCCTTTTCCTCCATGCTCATTCGCGGAAGAAGATCGGCTACGCGCTGATTGGTGGACAAACGCCAGTCCTCGTAGGGATCCAGTGAACCGTTCCCATTTAAATCCTTGAATGTCTTGCCATCGATAGTAAGAACATTCTTTATATGACTGGATATTTCAGGCTGAGATATACCCGTATCCGCACTTACACTAGATATAGCGAGCGGTGTTGTCAGCAACGATAAAGTAAGCGATGAAACCATAACCTTCTTAGAATGTTTCGAAAAAAATGTCATATTGACTTTCCCCCACCTTCACAAAGTTAAACGCTTTCAATATGGAATGATTTATTTCTATGTAACTAGTCTAGCAGCACATCTCAAACGTTTTCTAACCAATAGGACGACTCTAATTCCTCTTAATAATCGGTGTAATTCTCAATTGGATCACCTCCTTTACGCATTCTTATAATCCGAAGGGGATATACCTGTGTACTTTTTGAAACAGAGACTGAAGTAATGCGCATTTTTGAAGCCCACCTTTTCGGCTACTTCATACGACTTCAAGTCAGATATTCGAAGCAGTTCCATCGCCTTATTCATGCGCAATTGATTGAGAAATTCACTAAAATTAATGTTTTTTTCCTTCTTGAAGATAATACTTAAATAAGTAGGACTGATGTGTACTACGCTTGAAACATCCTGCAGAGAAAGACCCTCTTGATCATAATGCTGCTCCATATATTCCATAGCGCGATTAATGAGCTTCTTCACCTGATTGTCGCGTTGATGATTGACAATCGACACCAACTGGTTAACGAGCTGCCGGATACAAACAAAAATTTCATGAACCGTTTGCATTTGCTGTTGTTTGTTATAAATGGAATAAAAATCATCTAGTTGCTTCGCTTGTTCTTCTAATTCCTTGTACATCAGAAGGGTAATTTCGATCCCGATTAAACGTGTTCTGGATAAGGAAATTGATTGACTCTCAATGATGGATTGCTCCATCGCATCCAAGATGGCAAGCGCCTCCCCCGCCAAACCCAACTTGACTTTCAAAGCCAATTCCTTTTCTAAACCATCAAAAACGATGGATTCTTTGCGAGGCGACAAACCAGTATCGGCAATAGTTAACACGCGATTCGTCCCCAAAATATGGCGGAATTCCAGCGAAGAGCGGGCATCCTGATACGAGAATGCAATTTCCGATGTCTGCTCATAAGCAAAACCAATGCCTGCAGTAATCGTGGTTTTCAAAAATTTCTCTACATTGGCACGGATGGTCTCCGCAATCTGATAAGCCTGCCATTCCGCTTTCTCTCGATTGCATTCAGTAAACACAATAATTACGACCTCGTCCTCATTTGAATTAAAGACAAGACCCTTGGCCATGCTAGAGAGTGTTTCTTCAGAAACGTTGATAATACAATATTTGAGGATTTCTTTTCCAAACCTGTTCTGGTAGTCAGTGTAACTATAATCATCTGCCTTCAGTAAAATAACTACAAAGTGTGCTGCAACTAGTTGAAGACCGAGGAAGTCGATACCCGACTTAATTTCCTCCGTAGTCAATTTCCCGTTAAACAGCTTGACCAAAAATTGCTGCCTCAAGAGTGGCAATCCTTCGATGACCTTCTGTTTTATTTCCGACTCATGTTCAAGTTCTTTAATTGCACGCTTCGCTGCATCAAGTAATTTCCCAGAATCAACTGGCTTTAATAAATAGTCAAACACCTTAAGTTGCAGGGCCCTCTTCGCAAATTCAAAATCATCGTAACTTGTCAGCATCAAAATTTTTGTATCGGGATACGCTTTAACGACTTGCTCAGTAAACTCGAAGCCATCAACAAAAGGCATACGGATATCGGTAATAATTAAATGCGGTCGCTTCTCGACTACGAGATTCATGCCTTCCTCACCATTCGCTGCAGTCCCCACAACTTCAAAGCCATTAGCCTGCCACTCGATGTTCTTACTTAAACCACGAGTAATGATGACTTCGTCATCTACAATTGCAACCTTATACATACCGGGCCCCCCTTGATTATTACTGTTATCTGAAAGTGACGATGACTACGGTTCCCGCTTCAGGATTACTCTCATAGGTGAGTCCATACTTCATGCCATAATTCAACTGCAGGCGCTTATGTACATTATAAATTCCGAAGCCGGCACCATCCTCACCGGTACGCCTGTCCGACAAAGAAGC
>NZ_JBFTQB010000528.1:0-4471 GCF_056398785.1 Paenibacillus sp. 01T422
GGTTACATCACTTCAGACGAAGAATGCTGTTTCACAGCTGTGGTGTTTCACCCGGATATCGTAGGAAATGGGCGGTTTGATCTTGTTGGCGAGAAATATATTACGCCGCTTATCCAGCAGAAATATGTGATTCCTTCGCATATCACGCGTCATTCTGCAGCCGAAACAGAGCTGCTTGACCTCCTGTTGCAAGTATTTGATTTGAATCTCAATGAAACGCCGTTATATGAATTGACGACAAAAGGTTATCTGCAATTGATTATTTCGAAGCTAATTATGTTGGGAGGGCCTGCTTATCGCGAACTTCCCCCAACTGTAAGTCCAACGCATGTTGATCGGTTGAAGCTAATTATTGAATACATTCAAATGAATTATAGCGCCACAATTCGCTTGGAGGAGTTAGCTGCGCTGGTTTCCTTCAGCGAGTCTTATTTCTGCCGATATTTCAAAAATTACACTGGAAAAAGCCCGCTGGAGTACTTAAATCAGGTGCGGGCACAGCGAGCTGCTTACCTGCTGAAGGATACGGATAAGAAAATTACGGAAATTTCGCTGGACGTCGGGTTTAATACGCTAAGTTATTTTATCGGTGTGTTCAAAGCGCATTTTGGTTGCACGCCATCCGAATATCGAAGAAGAGCCCATGCTTGAGAGATGGAAACAGAATCAGGGGTGAAGTTATTTGTTTGCTAAGCTAAGAGACGTTGTGAGGCCATGGATGTATGATTATTTAACCTTGAAAAAGCGAATCTTTATCATCTTTCTCTGCAGTACGCTGATACCGTTTATTTGTATCGTTCTAATTTCTTATTACACGATTTACTCGATCCTGACGAATAAGATTCAGAACGGGATACAAAGTAACCTCAAACAAGTTGAACTCTCCCTGGAGAGTACGATCAGCAATTTAAATCACGTTTCTCAGCAGCTGGCTTTTGCCGGGAGTGTGGGGAAAAAGTTGGATCAGATGTTATCGCTTCCCCTTAGTCAAACCTACGAACGATCTCAAATGATCAGCAATTTAAGAGACGAATTAAGCTTAGTCACCTTTACGAATCCGAATATTGGCCTGACTTTGTACTATTTTCAAAATGATCATACTTACGATCTCGAAAATGTAGGGGTCAAAGACAATTTCACCCCTGAAAAGCTGCCTCTGCTGGCGGAATACTCAGGAATTTCGTATTACGGCCCTCATATCAGCAACAGTCGGTTTGATAATAACTTTGTTTTCTCTGCATTAAGGAAAGTGGATTTGCCGCTGCGTGATGACGTGTATGTCTACATTGAATCAGGGTTTCATCTGACGCAGAACATCCTGAACAATGATCAATTTGGCGGCGAGAATTATCATATTTTCCTGGACAATAATGGGCGTATCGCTTATACGGAGCTGCCGAATGCGTTCGTGAAAGATACAATATTCCCGAATTTCTCAAGTGACAAAACGCATGGCAAGCAGAGTGAATTTTATTGGTTTCGGCAGGCCAGCAATCAAGGTTGGAGTATCGTATCGGTCATTCCGATGGCTGATTACAATAAGGAAATGAATCAATGGTTCATGCAAATCTTATTGTTTGCGCTTATTTTTCTAGGGATCAGTCTGCTGATGGCGTGGCTTTTATGGAAAATGGTCTATGTTCCTTTGAATGGATTTAATCGAGAAATCAAGTTGATGGCGCAAAATCGTGTGCAAACGGTTAACGTAAAAACCAAAATACCGGAATTTGACTTCCTATTAAATCAATTTAGGCAAATGAGGGAGCAGATTTGGGAGTTATTCGCCGAGGTTGAACGTAAAGAGAAGCGGCGGGTGGATCTCGAAGTCGAGAAGCTGCTGTATCAAATAAACCCGCATTTTCTGATGAATACGTTGGATACGGTGCATTGGTTAGCCCTGATGAATGGCCAAAATGAGATCGATCGTCTGGTATCTTCACTTAATAAGCTGCTGCATTATAATTTAGGCAAGCTGGGTGCGGCATCAACGATTAATGAAGAAATTGAAGCCTTAAAGCAATATTTGACCCTGCAGCAAATCCGTTATGATTTTAAATTTGATGTCCAAATGCATGTCGATGAAGAAGTAATGAGTATGCCAGTTCCTCGCTTTATTCTCCAACCGCTGGTGGAAAACTCTCTTTATCATGGGTTAAGCGATGATGGATATATTCGGGTCGATGTCAATTTAACGAATGCCATTCTGATCTCGATCCAGGATAATGGTTCAGGCATGTCGGAAGAAACGATTCATAACCTCCTGCATAACCCGGATATTGAGAATAAAAAAGTCGGCATGGGGATCGGGTTGAATTATGTGAAGCGGATGCTCGAATCGCAATATGGCGATAAGGCCGAACTGCGTATTCAGAGTGTGATCGGCAAAGGGACAACCATATTTGTAACGATACCTATTTTGGAGGGGAACCGCCGTCATGATTAAAGTGATGATTGTTGATGACGATAAATTAGTGCGTAAAGGGCTTATTTCCGCGATGCCATGGGGCGATTTTGATATGGAGGTTGTTGGAGAAGCGAGCAATGGCGAGAAGGCTTTGGAATTCATGGCTGACCATGCTGTAGAATTATTGCTCACGGATTTAGCGATGCCCGTCATGTCGGGGATTGAATTATTGAAAGTTGTACGCAAGCAATATCCGAATATGTACACCGTCGTGCTCACTTTTCACCAGGATTTCGAGTATATCCAAGAGGCGCTGAGGCTTGGCGCTATTGATTATATTGCCAAGGTGCAGCTGGAAAAGGAGCGCTTTGAGGAAGTACTGGGGAGAATTCATAAACGGATTCTGGAGGAACAAAAGCCAGCACCGCAAGCACCGGATGTATTCTATGAAGGGACTATTCCCCAGGACGAAGCTATTCTCCAAGTGGATAAGACTGTGCCAGATTTAGATCAAGTGAAGGAACAGTGGTCAGGGCACGAATGGATTAAACAAGATCAGATATTCGCTGCTCAGGTCAAACAGTTGAAGCATTTGCGTTTGCCGCAAACCAAGCTGATCGGGCTTCTGTATACGTTAACCGATAAATGGAATCTGTTATTTCACCCTGTTCATATGGCCAAAATTGGGCTGCCGGACGCTTTTGAAAGCTGGCAGGAAGTTGAAGCGTGGTTAACCGATACGCGTGACATGATCCGCAAGGCGATGGACAAACCAGCTTTCTCGCAAGAGGTTGTCGAATGCGTTATGAAAGCCGTTCACATCATCAGCGATGAAATGCAGGAGCAGATTACTGCGGCAATCATTGCGAAGCGGGTGAATATGAGCAGAAGCTACTTCAGCCAGTGTTTTAAGGAGATTATCGGCATTAACTTTAGCGAGTTTCTACGCAATAATCGGATCGACAAGGCGAAGGAGTATTTACTTTATACGAATAAGACAATTTTATGGATTGCTGAGCATGTTGGCTATATGGATGAAAAGTATTTTAGCCGCAGTTTCCGGGAGCAAACGGGTCTGTTGCCAAGTGAATATCGGCTGAAGCATGCAGCAGGTAGAGAAATGTCCGAAAGTTAGGGGGTCAAATGCCGGAAATGCCGAAGCATGGATGCAAATGCCAGAAAAATCTCGGTCAATTTCCCATCTAAAGGTGTAACCGTTTTCCATCCTTGCATAGGAGTGGTTCGTGTTATTTTTATTGTGTAGACAAATTCTATAAAGGGAAGAAGGGGATTTATATGAGCAAGCCTAAAAAAAGCATGCTGCTTTTACTCGCAGGAATGCTAGTAGTCTTATCTGCCTGTTCGGAGGCCAATACGGCCAAGGAATCACCTAAAGCTTCAACAGCGGCTGCACAAACAGTTGCTCAATCAGCAGCAGGTCCTTTCAACAAATCAGAGAAGCCGATTACGATCAAAATCGGTAAAGATGTCGACGCAGCGGATAAGAGTTTGCCTGCCGGAGATTCGCCGGAAAGCAATCAATATACGCGCTATATCAAAGAAAATTTGAATATTGATACCAAAATTGTATGGCAAGCGGCGAGCGGGAAGGATTACGACCAAAAAGTAAACTTATCCATTGCCAGCAACGATTTGCCGGATGCGCTAGTTGTGAAGGACACACAGTTCAGACAAATGGTGAAAAGCGGTCAACTCGCGGATCTGACAGAGGTTTATAACAAATATGCCTCACCAGCGCTCAAAAGTATCATTGATAGTACGCAAGGTCTTGCACTTAAATCAGTCACTGTGGACGGGAAAATGTATGCCCTTCCGAACGTAACGACGGAATCAGACATGGTTCATATGATGTGGATTCGCAAGGACTGGCTGGACAAATTAGGTCTGCAACCGCCGAAAACGATGGATGACCTAGAGAAGGTAGCCAAAGCATTTGTTGAGCAAGATCCAGACGGGAATGGCAAAGCGGATACAATCGGGATTTCAGGCCCGCAATTGGGCGGTTTATTGAATGCAGATTTTATCAATCCTAACAATAATAACTAT
>NZ_JBFTQB010000529.1:0-4469 GCF_056398785.1 Paenibacillus sp. 01T422
GAACAAAGGTCTCCAAAACCTTTGGTGTGGGTTCAATTCCTGCTGCCCCTGTTCAAAATGAACACATTACCATTCAGTTATACGTCTAGGAGCTGCCACGGCAGCTCTTTTTGCGATTTCAATTTTTAATAAAGTTGGCATCGCTAATATTCCATTTTTTTATGCTTTGTGCTCGTCAAGACTCGTAAATTCATTTATAATCGTGCAAGATATCGCACAAAATACGTCGTACTAGTGGTAGATGATGTAAATCTAGATTAAGGAGTCTGTTATGACGGTTTATTGCAAGGTTCTTATTGTTGATGACGAGATGTTGGTGCGTCAAGGAATCCGGCATCTCTTGGATTGGGAAAGCGAAGGATTTCAAATCGTGGGTGAAGCTTCCAATGGCAAAGAGGCGTTAGAGATGGTCCATTTGTACCAACCGAACATTGTGTTGACCGATATTGTCATGCCGGTGATGGACGGCGAGGAATTGACGAGAATCGTCAAGGGCATGTACCCGGAAATCGAAATCGTCGTACTCAGCAGCTTCGGAGAATTCGAGTATGTTCGTTCTACTTTTCAGAGTGGCGTTGCTGACTATATGTTAAAGCCGAAACTAGATGCTGTATCTATGTTAGCTGTTTTGAAGAAAACGGCAGAACGAATTCCTGCTTTTCAACATTCAGAATGGAAAAGTGAAAAAAAGCAGTCCGTCGATTACATACTGGACAAGCTCATCTCGGGTTATTCCGTTGATTATGACAGAGATGAAATAAGTACGATATTTCCGTATAGCAGTTTTGTTTTGCTGTCGGTGGTTCAGGATAAATCCGTTTCATTGACTCGGAATGAGGAATGGTTAGAAGCGGCTCTGAAAGCGATCATTCAAAACAAGGGCAAACCCGTCGCTACACGCCGCCTGTCGCATCAAGATGGCTATATTCGCTACCTGCTGAATCTAGACAACTCTGCCCAGGAGGATACCGTCCGGATAGCCCAGCAGTTGGCTCAAGCCAGCGACAAAGGTCATATGTCCATCGTAGTGGCGCTCAGCCGTGTTTTTGAACATATCCATGAACTGAACGATATTTATACCAATGACATGCTGAAAGTGCTGGATCACCGCTTCTTTCTACCAGATCGCAGGCTTCTCATTGTTAATGAATTGGAGAAACAGGCAGAGAAAGGTGAGCCATTCGACATGGAGGCGTTCACGGCAGAACTGAACCATAAGGAGTTCGACCTGGCCTTTGGGCGTCTCAGTGCGTACGCTCATTCTATGAATGGTAGGCTGGATACCGACATGTTCGAGTTCAAATCTTTTTTGGACCACAGCCTGTTTAATATTATTGTTACCTTGAAGCAATTTCACTATGAGGCTAGTGCCTTGGATGAAGGGAAATACGAGTATTTCCGCGCCATTCATGAAGCTGAGCATATTGGGGAAGTTATTCTTTTGTTAGAAAAATTTTTGAATGAGGCCATATCGTGTGTCAGTGATAATCGGACGGGTTCTCCAGGCATACAGAAAATTTTGCAATATATGGACAAACATTTTTCGCAGCCTTTGACCTTAACGGAGGTCGCCAAACACTTCCATTTTAATCCTTCCTACTTGTCTAATTACTTCACTGTTCATAACAAAGAAGGTTTTAATGAATATTTGAACCGGATTCGTATAGACAAAGCTTGTACTTTGCTGCGCGAAAATCCTAATCTCTCCATTTCCGAAATAAGCAATCTCGTCGGATACTCGGATCACAGCTATTTCACGAAAGTGTTCCGCAAGCTGATGGGAATTTCCCCAAGTCACTATCGCAAGAAATAAGTACGAAAGGACTACGATCAATAATGGGAGCATGGGTAAAAAAACTAACCGATCAAAGTCTGTTTACTAAAATGTTCTTTGTGATGGTTGTAAGTATTATTTCCGTTACGATTTTAACCTCATGGGTTACGGTTCAAATGTCGCAGAAGCTTTTCGTCCAAACGTTCAGTATTACCAATTCCAAAATTATCAATCAGATCAAAACGGGATTAGATGCCATTCATTATTCCAATATTAATATTGCCATTAGTGTTGCGCAAAGCGGCGGGATTAGAAGCTTCCTAACGGAGGGGGATACGGATTCGCTAACGAATTTCAAAACGAATTTCAGCATGAGTGAGCAGATGAAGCGAATTCAGTCCGGGATTGGGGCCAAAAACATTGGCATCAGCGTTCTGGGCATGAATGGCAGAAACTACGTGAGCGACGTCACCTACTGGTCGGGTTCCTCGGAGAAGCTGCAGAGCAGCCCAATTACACAAGATGCATGGAAGCAACCGGGTCGTATGTTGTACAGCTTCATGCAGGCGGGAACTTGGGGCTCCAATGAAGATCGGCTCGTAGCCACCAAAGCGCTGCTTTCCTCAGAAAGCAAAGAAGGTTACGGAACGCTCTACATGATGATTAGAGAAAGTGATTTTAAGAAAATCTATGCGAGCTTCACTAGTCAAGGTAATGATGTCATGATTTTGAATCAAAATGGCTTGATTGTCTCTAGCAACAGGGAGGATCTGATCGGAACGATCTCCGAGGAACTCCTGGCAGGCGCCAAGCAAGTGGGCCAATCCCAAACGACAAGTCAAGAAATGACTTTGTTCAATCATGATGTCATCCTTTTGGCCGACTATCTACCGTTGTATGATTACTATCTCGTCAATGTGATTGATAAGCAGATGACACTCGGGCAAATGCTCAATAGGAAGGCCCTATTTATGATAGGCGCTGGTATCGTATTGACGGCTGTGCTTGTTGTCTATTTTATCACTCGTAGAGTTACGCGATCTTTAAGCATGCTTGTTATCAAAATGTCGAACATAACCAAAAAGAATTTCCTCAATTACATGGCTGTGACCGGTTCGTATGAGACAAGAGAGCTTAGCATTGCCTACAACTATATGCTCGATGAGCTTAACGACTATATTATCCAGTTAGTTGAAACGCAGGAGGAGCAGCGCAAGGCAGAGTTAGCCGCGCTTCAGCAGCAAATTAACCCTCATTTTCTCTATAACACGCTGACTTCCGTGAACATTCTGGTGCAACAAGGGAGTAAAGAAAAGGCTACTGAAACAATCCATGCGCTGATTTCGCTCCTGCAAAATACGATTAGCAACGTGAAAGATACCATATCGGTTGAGCAGGAACTATTGAATTTAAAACATTATGTGTTCATTAACCAGGTTCGTTATGGGAATGGCATCAAGGTTGATTATTTCGTCTCACCGGACTGTTTGACGTCACAAGTGCCCAAATTGATGCTTCAGCCATTTATAGAAAATGCGTTTTTTCATGCTTTTAATAAAAAAAGCTCGGGATATATTTATGTCATCATCACGAAGGAAGGGGATACGTTGCACTGTGAAGTCGTTGACAATGGCGATGGCATGGACCTTACGGAAACCAGAAGCGAGCAGCGTACCTCTACGAGTGCCAGGCAACTTTTTACAGGGATTGGCATTCGCAATGTCCATGATCGCATCCTGCTTCTGTACGGAGAGGAATATGGTGTTTCCATCACGAGCACGCTTGGACAAGGAACTAAAATAGCCATTAGTCTTCCCTGGCGAATTTAGCAAGACCCCCCATGTATAGAAATCTAAAGAAAGTACAAATTATAAATAAAGTACCAATATGGTCATTATGATAGCGGATACAATTCACAAGAATTTCGCTAATTATGACAAATTTTTTTCTAACAGAAGGGATTTCCGAGATGCTATTCTTTTAAAAGAAAGCATTTTCAAAAAATCTAAACTACACGGGGGGCGCACATGAAAAAGAAAGTTTCAACCATTTTATTGGCTAGTTTTTTACTGCTGACTGCATGTTCAAGCAAGGCACCTGACACAACAGGTACGGGTACTCCAACTGCAACGGACAAAGGAGCCACGAAAGAAATTACGGTCTGGGCTTGGGATAAGAACTTCAACATTGCAGCGATGAAGCTGGCACAAGAGGCCTATGCGAAGGATCATCCTGACTTGAAAATAAACATCATTGAATATGCACAAGATGATATCATTCAGAAGTTGAACACAGGTTTAAACTCGGGCACAACGACAGGTCTACCGAATGTTGTATTGATTGAAGATTACCGTGCTCAAAGCTTCTTGAAAACGTATCCTGATTCTTTCCAAGATTTATCGGCATCCATTAAAGCATCTGATTTCGCTGATTACAAAATCGGACCAACAAGCTTGAATGGGAAGCAATATGGGGTTCCATTTGATTCCGGGGTAACAGGACTGTATGTCCGTTCCGATTATTTACAACAAGCTGGTTATAAACTTGATGACTTGAAAGATATTACTTGGCAGCAATTGATTGAAATTGGTAAAGCAGTTAAAACTAAGACAGGTAAAGATTTGTTAACGCAGGATCCGAATGACCTAGGGTTGATTCGTATGATGATTCAATCAGCAGGTGCTTGGTATCTGAA
>NZ_JBFTQB010000530.1:0-4466 GCF_056398785.1 Paenibacillus sp. 01T422
TTGTTGAACACATGAAATTTTTGTAAACTATTCCTTAATTAATAACGTGAAGTTTCGTACGCACAAGATCAGAATTCAGCCTATAATTTTCCATTACATACAGTGAATAATACAAAAAAGGCTGCTCACGAGGTAAAATACCCTGTGAGACAACCTCTTTTAAAAATTCTACGCCATCTAATTTCCTCAATTACCCGCTATAGAAATCGCATTCTTCCCGCTCCTCTTCACCTCATACATTGCCTCGTCTGCCTTTTGCAGCAAACCTGTGAGATCCAAAGCATGATCGGCGAATAGACTCACACCAGCGCTGAAAGAAACTGGAATCACCCTTTGATTGATACGAAAAGGATGAACAGACAGTGGAAATAAGCGCGAATGTGCTTCCTGGTCCACCTGCATTTGAGCCGCCGAATCGAAAGGCATGAGCAGGACAAATTCATCCCCGCCAATTCTTCCGGCAATATCTCCTGGCTTTGCGTGCAGTTCCAGTAAAGCGGCAATATGCTTTAGATAGTCATCACCAATCAGATGACCATAGGTATCGTTCACTGTTTTAAAGTTATCCAAGTCTATTAATATGAGTGCGAACGGCTCGCTTGCAGCGATTTTACGATTCGCATGTTCATGCACGGCGGCCCGATTCAAGAGACCAGTCAGCGGATCATGATAAGCCAAATGGCGATATTTCCTTTCGGATTCAATCAACTGGCGTTCCGTGGCTTTAAGGGAAGTGATATCCGTCAAATTCAGGACGACCAATCCCTCCTCTGCCCCGTCAATATTCTCCATGCTGACAATCATATCCAGCTGCGCTTGACCTTGAATTTTCAGCTTCATTTCCCAATTTAATTCGTTCGTTTGCTTCATCTGAAGCTCATCCCATCTATCTTCGAAACTCGTATCATCGTCAAAAGATAGACTTGATATCACATCGATCCGATCCATGCCATTCGCTGGTAAGCCAAATAAATTCTCCGCGCGCGGATTCATTTCTTTGACATTTCCCTGCCTATCCAGCAGGAAAATAGCGGTCGGAGCCGATTGGAACAAGGTGTGAAACAGGTCGCGGTAACTAGGCAAAAAATCGTATTTCGTTATGAGCCTTCTAAGCGACACAACCCATAGAAGGGTTCCGGAAAAATAAAGAGCAATGGCATTCGAACTCGTAATAAATGCTAGAGATAGGAGGAAAGTCACGATAAGAATCCAGCCAAAGAGCGATAGTAACCCTGCCAAAAGCCTCACGAGCATTTTTTTACGTTTCAAATGATGGGTAGTCAACCAGGCAATTAACAAAATGCCTATGGATAAAAGGATGTAAGTTCCTACAAAAAAGACTGCTAAACCAAGCATAAGCGGACTTAAAGGACTAGGTCCATCCTCTCTTGGCTGGTAAAGTTGCTGAGGGCCATAGTGCAGCAGCATCAGCGCCAACGAAAGCAGTGGTGTTATGTATATCCATAAGACAAACTGTCTTATTTTCGAACTCGTCATACCAGCAACAAGCACACTAAGATGCACAAGGTTGCTGATCGTTAATAGCAGCATTGGAGCATTCCAAAAGAGTACGATCAGGCTTTCATACTGCGGGAAAAGCGCTGTTTTGATATATTCTCCTAGAAAATAAAAGAGCAATGAGAACATCAGCAGCGAGGCTACACGGTTCACCAAGCTTTGTTTATTCCGGGCATACATAGAAATAGCCATATAAAAAAACATATAGGATGGCAATAAAATCGTTAGAAAATCAAGCGATATTTCGTTCATCTGGGAGTCCTTTTCATGAGGATTAACACGATCATTCATCGTTTAATGTTATTCCAAATCTCTTAAAAACACAACAACCCGAACGCTAGAAAAGCGAACGGGCTGCAGGTGAGTTGACACTATCGATGAGGATCATACCAAGCCAAAACCGAGCTCCAGTAACTCCATCCATAATAAGGCGCGCCAACATCCAACTGAGGGATGCAGATCTCCGCATTGCTTCCATCTGGATTCGAACTCCACACTTCCGCATGTTTTCCATCGGACCGAATCCACGTCAGTTTATTGCTCTTCCTAAGCAGGTACGGCCCGAAATCTCCGTTTTTTTCCGGTGGAAAAGTAACCTGCTTTTGCTCTTTATTTGAAATGCTCACCTGATACAAAGAGGGAAGCGGCCAAGCGCCGTCCTCCTTGGATTCCTTTGACCTTGAAACAATAATCATTCGGTCATTTTCCCATGTAAAATCACGATCAGCGAATCCTTGCGGCGTAAAGGAAGGTGGCTTCATAGTAGGTAGATCCTTGAGCTTCAAATGTTTATTCTGCACGACTACTCGGCCTTCCCCTGCAATATAAGCAAGTCTTGCTTTCGTAGGCGACCACGCAAACCACTGCGGGTAATGCAGCATATTATCCAGCTGCTGAAACTGGTTGCCATCCGAAGACAACACGCATAATGCATTGCCGTCAGCCGACATAGATGCTGTTGGATTCGCGGTGAATGAGATCCATTTCTTATCAGTTGACCATTTAAATATGCTTGTGCCGACAGCGAAAAAGCTAGGTGATTCCGTAGGAAGCGTATAAAAATGCTTGCTCTTACTGGGGTCCATTTTGGCATCTGCCGGAACCATATACAATTCTACATTCGTCCACCCGGACGGCCGCAGCTGAGCAGGTGAAGATACTAGAAATCCGTTGCCATCAGGTAGCCACGAGTAGTTATCCACACCTAGAGTTACGTTCTTAAAGGGATCGACTTTATCTCGGCTCACCCTTGCGGTATTCAAAACGCCATCTATTTTAAAAGCAAGATCATTTTTATAGGGAGACCACTGATAATTGTCACCGCCTGGATACACCCGGTTATGCTTTCTCATCTCCAAGCTGTACACCCATATCTCATGCTGCTGATCTCCAAGGGCAAGCGAGTAAGCAATGAACTTACCATCTGACGACCATTTGGGCTCGGTTACCTTTTGATTTTGAGTTACTTGCTGCTCTTTGTTGTCCTTTTTGACCCATAGATCGCCGCCGCGTACAAACGCAGCTTGTATGGACTGCTTTGGTTCCGCAAATCCGACATTACACCATAAGAGTGAAATCATCAGGCTGAATAATATAACCTTTCTTATCATTTGTTACCCCCTCTTCAAGTGTTACAGGAGTATTTTTAGCATGTTGATCCAAATTATTCCTGAAAAGATCGTAACAAAAAAACTCTTAACAACTCCCCCTGACCACAGGCCCGAAGAGCAATTAAGAGTTTTTCATTTGAAATAACCGTATCTTACCAAAAGCCTGTAATACAAATAAACTAGACTATAAGCAAGCATATAAGATACAAGGGTCCAACCTATATTCCAGTGATTGCCGTATTCTACTTTCCCAAAAATAAGAGCCAAGTATTCCAGCGCAGTCGTAGCTAGGCAAAAACAGCCTATTTTCAGAAATGTATGCCGATTACTTTTTCTGATCCAATAAATCATATAACCTGCCATAACGGGATAAAGCCCTAGATCAAGCGGAAGTGCCGAAAGTGTCTCGTCATTTTCAATCCGTGGTGTAAAGTCCCAGAATTCCAAATGATACCCTGTATCATTGATTAATCCAGATATGGTGACCGTAATTGGAAAGATAAGAAATACGATAATGCGAGACTTCCTATACAGAAAGATGCCAAATACCCAGGGGACCAAACATCCTACAATAATGTTAAATAACATGATTTTCACCTCTTTACTCTAGATCCCCTAGTATGACCCGTTGTTGGTGAAAATATGATATTTACAAACGTGCAGGCACGGCTGCTCTAGTCTTACCGTCTGCTTGCTGCTTGTTCTGCGGCATCGACCGTATGTTTAAGCAAGGTTGCAATGGTCACTGGACCAACCCCGGCTGGAACCGGTGTAATGGCCGAAGCCACCTTCACACAAGCCTCGTAGTCAACATCCCCGATGTTGCCAGGATTGTAACCCGCGTCCAAAACAATCGCACCTGATTTCAGCCAATCGCCTTGAACAAATTGCGGTTTACCCACTGCAGCAACGACAATATCTCCTAGACGTACGATATCGGCTAAATTCGCTGTTTTCGAGTGGCACGTCGTAACTGTCGCGTTCTTATTTAGAAGCATCATAGAAACAGGTTTACCGAGAATTGGACTTCTTCCAATGACAACTGCGTGTTTGCCTTCTACAGGAATTTGATAATAGTCCAAAATGGCAATTATAGCTGCTGGCGTACAGGACGGGAACTCAGCAAATCCAAAGGCATTCTGAGCAAATCCCAATGTAGTTACTCCATCAACATCTTTATCGATATGAATCGCCTCAAAAGCAGCCCTTTCATCGATCTGCTTCGGAACTGGGTGCTGCAGCAGTATACCATGCACGTTATTGTCTTCATTAAGTTTGTTAATAGCCGCAATTAACTCTTCCGTTGTCGTATGTTCAGGAAGAACAACACGAATAGAT
>NZ_JBFTQB010000531.1:0-5515 GCF_056398785.1 Paenibacillus sp. 01T422
CCAGTAACGTCGGTGCCAGAACCTCTGAAACTTATGGAGCTTTCAGCTGGCGAAATGTTAAACGAATCACCATTGATTATGGTCCCTGAATTAGTGTCTATATTTAAGACACCTATTATAGATTTTTTCTGCTTCAACATCTCAACCCCTTGCTCTTAATGATATCTTTAGTATATGTGAACTTGACCTTATTGCTTGGTTGTGTGAACATGTCCAGTGACCTATTTTGCTTGATTGGTCATCTTTCAGAATAAAATTCAATGCGACTAGTTCGACCCAAATTGAGCCGTATCGATCGCATGGGGTATATCCCTCTCAGCTATTTGGGACTACCAACAAGCGTACCGGCTTATCGAAGCTAATAATACAAAGAAGAGTCGCTCTAAATTTAGAAGCGACTCTCTTAAAATAATTATAATGGTAAGCCCCCTGAATGCTCCCAGGTAGCGTATTTATGATTAAATATTCCTGATATATTCGAGTATTCACTATAAGCTTCTTCTCGTAAATGAACAAAGAAGGCATGTTCCTCTAATAGATTTTGCAGTTGTTCATCCATAAATTCTGCATGGATTGCTAGAAGGACTAGATCTACATCACGGAGTTTACTAATAAGTATATCAATAAATAGTTCATTTTCATTCTTATGATTTAAAGAAAATGAATTGCTAGGAACGTATTCATCTGTAATGAATCGTATAGTTTCCTTTAGAACATTTACAAAGTGTTGATACTTATTCCCGTACTTATAATAAATCATTGAGTGAAAATCAAATCCCCCCTCTTCATCACCGTATTTTTTCCAATGTTCTTCAACTTCTGCAAAAAATAAATCATGCTCTTTAAACCCTTTTTCTGTCCAGGATTTTATTTGACCAAGTAAATAATCATACCTTGTTTGTAAGAATTGTAGTTTATTAAATTTATTTTGGTCATCTAATTGAATTCTCTGTAAGTAAATAG
This sequence comes from Paenibacillus sp. 01T422, assembly GCF_056398785.1. Lineage (NCBI taxonomy): Bacteria > Bacillati > Bacillota > Bacilli > Caryophanales > Paenibacillaceae > Paenibacillus > Paenibacillus sp. 01T422. The sequence continues at coordinate 964 of NZ_JBFTQB010000531.1, forward strand.
TGATTACCAGACCGGAGAAGGCTAAACCCGAGAAAATAGCGTTAATTGCTCCGAAAGTGTCCCCAAATACCCCACTAGCATTCCAATCTTTAAAAAATAAAAAAACAATACACCCATAAAGTCCAGTAATCCCTACAATAACAAATGCAACACGTGAAATAAGCTTTGAGACCCAAGAATTAATAGGCATGATTCCTCCAAAATATAACAATATAATTTTATTTTAATTTATCGTATCATGCTAAATTTGTAAATCTTTTCGAACGATGATTACTTACGTTTATGGTTAGCCTTAGCAAATAAGCGAGTGACTTTATATCACACGTTCAAGAAACCAATAAATACCGAATAAAGCGATCATGCTTGATACGCCATAAACCGTCTGGGCTTTCCAACGACTTTGCCCGACCTTATGGATGATCGGCAATAGAACAAGAAATACAGCCAGCTGCCCCAATTCAATTCCGATATTGAAGGAAAGCAAGGGCAATGCAACATTACCTGAAAAACGCCCCTCCATCACTCCTGCGAATCCGAAGCCATGAATAAGACCGAAAAATGCTGTAATTAGCCAGCGCCACTTGTGCTCCTTGTGCAACATATTTTCCACTGCCACAAACACGATGCTTAATGCAATTAATGGTTCAATGATTGCCCCGGGAATCTTAACAAGTTCCAGCGCTGCCAGTGCTAGCGTGATACTATGTCCAAACGTGAATGCCGAGATGATTTTGATATACTCACTCAACTTAAGGCGAACGATAACTAGACCTAAGAGGAATAACAGATGATCATACCCTGTGAACAGGTGCTCCATGCCATACATGATGTAACTCCATGCAATAATAAGCCACTCCGGAATTAATATTTCCATCATCGATTTCTCCTCTTTGCCCTAAATTTTCGATAATAAATCCAGACTCCCATTGTAGCTCCTACAAACAGTAGTAAGATGAGAGGAATCCACGGAGGGATCTTGATTATCCGATTTACAACAGCTTTCGGACTATTAGGGTTCATGTAAAGCTTTAAGATTTGATTATTTTTGTCAAAATCATGCTCTCTCGTCGAGCCGTCAATGGATGTAATGGTTGAAAAGTTGTGATGCAAAGGACTTATGTTAAACAAGATGTCATACTTTATGACCAGTTCATTAATTTTCTGCCCAAAATCATAGTTAAGGTTCAACTTGATCATGGGAATGCCTGCTCCTTGTTCAATCATCTCTATAGACACAAGCTCCATCTGCAAATCTGCTCCATCCGCTTGGATTGACAATCCTCGCGCCACGAATTCCTGCAAATCAGTTTTCTTTTGAATGGCTTCTTCTTGGGTAACTGTCCCATCTTGATCTAGATCAAGATTTAGAGTCGGCCTCATTTCATCCGGAGTGAGTAACAGTACGTACCCTAATCCCTCTTCCTTAAGTGATATATGAGAATAACCGAACGATAAGTAGTGCGCCTTTGCCGTTTCCGGCTGAAGAAACATCCAGGATAACAATAACGAGAATAGAAATAATCTGACTAGCATTCGTTGGTTCATATCGTTGTACCCCAGTTTCAGAAGAATACTAACTTTAATAGAATGAGTTGTTTAATAAAAAGATCGCCACCCTCCTTAAACATATAGGTGGCTGACGATCTTTTTCATGCCTATTTCAATAAGTTGTAGATTGCTTGTGCAGCTTCCGCACGGGTTGTACGTTCTTGCGGTACGAACAGCCCTTCTTGGCGTCCTGTCAACAACTTCGCTTTCATCGCGCTATTCACATAAGGTAAAGCCCAATCGCTGATCTCGGATGCATCCGAACTAGCTTCTGAAGATGGCTCTAGCTTCGTTCCTGACCGGTGTTCCAAGGCGCGGACGAGCATGACAGCCATTTCTTCTCGGGTAATACTGCGATTCGGTTCGAATGACTGCTGCGAGTTACCCGTTATGATTCCAAATTGATAGGCAGCAGCTACTTCTTTCGCATACCAGTCATTCCCTGCTACGTCACCGAAAGGAGATGTATTGTCAGATACAAGGCCTAGCGTCCGGGCAAGCAAAGCTGCGAACTCTGCGCGGGAAATGTCTCTACCAGGGGCAAAAGTGTCGTTCGTCGCACCGTTCACGATATGTTGGGCGGAAAGCTCTTGTATTGTTGAAAATACCCAGTGCTGGCTTGATACATCATGATACGTTTTCTCCAAAGACAGCAATGCATACTGGCCGAGGCGATCTACTCCAACCTCGATTGCGGTATTTCCGCTAACCCGTTTTCCGCCCAAGTAGGCGAGACTTCCATCTTCCTTAATCTCATAAATGCCAACCAACTTCGGATTCATTCCCACAGGAATCGGGAACGTCATCGTCACAGGCTTCACAAGTTCATCTAGACTAAACTGTTTGCCATCAGTAACGGTCGCGAAGATCGAAAGATCAATCATCTGGCCGCCTAGCTTGTATATACCATTCTCTTTGAGACTTGCTGCCTGCACCGTTCGCTGCGCTTGCGCTGCTTCAACAGGTTCAATTTTCACGGTAACTGATGCAGATTTGCTGGATTCCGGCAGCAAACTGCTTGCGGATTTCAACAGATCGCCAGGAACCGTCAGATTTATGTTTTGAGTCTGAACATGAAGTGAGCGCCCACTAAGCTGATCTACTTGCTCCTGCGGGATAATCAGGCGATTCTTCCCTTCTGCCAATTCGACGGATATGGATGTCTTGCCGACCTTCCAATCTTCTTCCTTAATAGTTGCTGCGTCATCTGGCAGCTTAGGCTTATCTGGTGTTATTACTGGTCCTGATGAAGTTGGTGAATCCGAATCTTGATCGTGATCTGAACCATGATTTGTATCTGGAGCTGACAAACGATTAACCTCAATTACATAAATATTGGATGTGCCATCCTGCGCTGTTACCACGACAGAAACAGCATTTGGGCCAACATTTAAGCTGCTGCCTCCGTTGATGATGACTCTAGATGTGACATGATAGACGGAATAAGTCACAGTGGCTACTGTTGTACCATAAGGAACATCAACTTTGTAGCTTAGTTTGTCCGGAGCGAACCCACTTAATGTCGTTCCATTCACTTGCAAATCAAACAAGCTTGCGTTGGACGATACCTTTTGAGCTTGTCTTGTTATCAAAATGCTATACGTAGTCTTGCTTGTACCGTCCTGCGCCGTCACTATAACGGTGACCGGATTGGCGCCGACGATCAAATTCTCACCGCCACTCACCACTGCCGTTGCAGTTGGATCGGCTTTCTCATAGGTCACGCTTGCCACCGTTGTACCATAAGGAACATCAACGGAGTAGCTCAGCTTGTCTGGAGCAAATTCACTCACCCCAGTTCCGTTAACTCTCAGATCGATCAAAGAACTGTCCGACGATAACGGTTGAGCATATCTGGTTACTATGATGGTATAAGCCCTTTCGGTACCGTCCTGCGCCGTCACTATAACGGTGACCGGATTGGTGCCGACAATTAAACTCTCGCCGCCGGCAATCACTACCGTTGCGGAAGCACTTGCTGCCGTATAAGTAGCGGTTACCGCCGTCGTGCCATACGGTACTGTCAACACATAGTTGAGCTTATCTGAGGCGAAACCACTTAACGAAACGCCGTTTACTTTCAAATCCGTCAAGTTGGCATTACTGCTTGAAAGCTGTTCGCCGGTAAAATCAATTTCGCTCATACTAGTGAATAATCGGGACGTATCTGTGTTATAAGTTCCGGTAACGACAAATTTCACATACTGGCCCTGTAAGGCTTTATCAAAAGATACAAAATCCTTATACACCGCACCTGTCCAGGTCTGTCCAAATGTGCCGGTAACCTTGTTAGCCGCATTGCCCAAGAAGGCAGGATCTGTTAAGTCGGCCAGAGTATCCGAGGCATATACTTCAAATGTTTTTGGGAATCCCATATCGGATTGACTGAGACGACTCTTTCTCTGTATGCCATGCAGGCTGTACTTACTTTTCATATCGATAATAACCCAATGCGGGAAAGGCGCCGAAGGAGATTCCCATTTGGAGTGCCAAATGGTTGCTTCTGAACCGTCCAGAATATTACTCGCATAAGCATTCTCATTGTCTGCATAAGAACTGAAAGAATCGATCGAAAACGCCGTTTTTGGAATGAAATTGTAAATCAGGCTTCTCTGGGCAGTTTGCATAGCCCACATCAAATCGAGATACGTCTGATCAATCACTGCAGCATCAGAATTTGATGTCAAAGCTCTTCCGGCAGCAATCTGAGCTGTCAGTTCATTTTGCGCTTGTGAGGGAAGTGACAATTCCACACTGGGCACATCCAGCCTGGATACTTCTTATCACATCATTCTGGGAGCAGACGGCAATAAAGGCTACGGGGGAGCGACTGTCACGCTGGATGAGTTGAAAATATGGAAGCGCGCCCTGTCCGACCGGGAAGCCAAAGCGCTATCCGATTCGTATCAGTCGTTAACTTTGTATAACTTCAGTCAGTTGACGGCAAAGATTCAGGAAGCGGAACAACTCGATGCTTATGTTGCAGGAACAATCGGATTGTCAC
>NZ_JBFTQB010000532.1:0-6597 GCF_056398785.1 Paenibacillus sp. 01T422
GGGCTGGTTTCACAGTTGAGGAATGCCTACAGAGAGCCCTATTTTTTAAGTTTAATCATCGTTTTTGTTATGTCATTTGGACTTGCTAATTATGAAACCATCTATGGACTATTTGTCGATCGAAAATTTGGTTTTCAGCCAAAGGATATCGCCTTTATCATAACGTTCGGGTCCATAGCTGGCGCTGTAGTTCAAGTTACAGCTTTTAGCTGGATATTGAATCGTTTTGGCGAGCAACGCGTTATTTCTCTTTGTCTTTTCTTTGCAGGTTTGTTTATTATGCTGACGCTGTTCGTTCACCAATTCTGGATGATTTTTGCTGTTACCTTTGTTGTATTTTTGGCGATTGATATCTTACGGCCGGCAATCAGTACCCAATTGTCAATGGTGGCGAAGGATCAGCAAGGCTATGTGGCCGGTTTGAACTCTGCCTTTACTAGTCTTGGCAATATTGCTGGGCCTATTGTAGCTGGTTTTTTATTAGACGTGAATGTTAATTATCCGTATACGCTTGCGTGCTTAGTTTTGTTAATTTGTTGCGTTTTATCGGTTGCAGCGAAAAGGCGTAGCTTGCAGAGTTCCACGACATGAATTCAAAAGATGTCAAACGCAATAGAATATTTAAAAAATAAACGGAGTACCGCGGATTTGCGGGCTCCGTTTTCTTTTTGTTCATTTACATTTTCTTAAGAGCAAGTTAACACAGCAATAATCAAGGGCTGATAAGCTTGACTCATTAATAAGTCAAATTATTTTACTAAGAGATATCGGCAACAATCGCGTGCTCGAAAAGGAGGATTATAGTTTTGAAAGAAAAGAAGTGGAAAACGAACATGGCGGGTTATGTGCTGCTCGGGCCTTCCTTGCTGGTGATTGCTATTTTTGTTCTCATCCCTATTTGTTACAGTGCAGGGTTGAGTTTATATTCTTGGGATATGCTGCGGCCGACCCCAACTTATATCGGATTGGATAATTACCAGAAGCTATTTACGAACGAAGAATTTTATCATTCTTTGAAAATTACGTTTCTGTTCGCTGCAATGACAGTGCCTACTTCCATGCTGGTTGCGCTAATTTTTGCGTTACTGCTAGATAAAGGTTCGAAGAAGCTGATGATTACTTACCGCTCCATGTTTTTTGCGCCGATGGTTACATCGACTGTGGCTATATCCGCTGTATGGATGTTTATTTTTCATCCGGATCATGGGCTGGCCAATGCGATTCTGGAAAGCTTCGGATTTCCCGCTCTTCGTTGGTTGAATGATACGAATACGTCGCTCATTGCACTGGCTATTATGTCCATCTGGAAGACGCTTGGCTATAACATCATTATCTTACTAGCCGGGCTTCAAAATACGGATACAAGTGTTCTGGAAGCAGCAAAAATAGATGGAGCGAATGAATATCAAATCATCAAGCGGATCCGTATTCCGCTGCTGATGCCTTCCATTTTTCTGTTGCTGATCTTGCTGACGATTGAACAGTTTCAGACTTTTACCCAAGTAAACGTTATGACAAAAGGCGGTCCGGCCAAGAGTACGGAGTTGATAGTCGTTCAACTTTACCATTATGCTTTTGAACTATTCCAAATGGGCTATGCTTCAGCGATATCCATGGTGATTTTTGGCATTGTGCTAAGTCTGGTCCTGATCCAAATGCTTGTAGTAGGCCGTAAAGTTCACTATCAATGATTGATAAAAGGAGCGAATGAAGTTGGAAATATTGTCACCATCTACGGCAATGGAGAAACACGCCATTACGCCTCAAGATGATCAACCAACAAGTCCCGAATTTGTAGCAAAACCGAGCAGATTCAATAAGGTCAGAATCAGCGCTTGGGTTACGCATGTGATACTTCTTGCTTGTTCGTTATTTATGATCATTCCGTTTATCTGGATGTTCTTAGCAGCGGTAAAGTCAACGGAAGAAATATTCTCGGGCACATTTCTTAGTTTACCGGAGGTGTGGCATTGGGAGCATTTTGCAGAGGCTTGGAAGATGGCGCCTTTCAGCCGCTTTTTTGTGAACAGTTTTGTCATGTCGGTAGGCGTTGTGCTAGGCCAGATTATCACATGCTCGATGGCTGCATATGCCTTCTCCTGGGTACCTTTGAAGGGGAAAAATGTTCTATTCATTCTAGTGGTGGCATCGACGATCGTTCCATTCGAGTCAACCATGATTCCTTCGTATTTAGTGATCAAGGAGCTTGGGTGGATCAATAGCTATGCTGGACTCATTGCACCAAGTATCACAAGCGTGTTTGGCATATTTTTACTGCGGCAATTTTTCATGACGATTCCCCGTGATCTGATGGATGCTGCGAGAATGGATGGCTGTGGTCACTTCCGTACACTGCTGCGGGTCGTGCTGCCAATTTCCAAAACTGTCTTAGCAACGCTCAGCTTGTTTGCCTTTCTGCATGCATGGAACAGCTATTTGTGGCCGCTCCTTATTACAAATTCCTCGGAAATGCGGACTGTTCAGGTGGGGCTTCGCTACATGATGGACGTGGAAAAGGGTATCCAATGGCCTCATTTAATGGCTGCGTCCACATTCATTATTATGCCTGTGCTACTGTTCTTCCTGTTAACTCAAAAATATTTTGTTAGAGGGGTGATGCATTCAAGCGTGAAGTAAGTTGAAGTGGTAGAAATTGTGTTAATACAGAGATAAATTATCGGATAGGTCGGATCATTAGTTAAATCTAAATTAAGTGGAGGGAATAAACGTATGAAGAAGCTTTTAGTAGTGATGATGTCGCTTTCCATGATTGGCTTGACRGCTTGTGGCACAGCCAAAGACGCCCAAACCAGCCCTGCGGCAACAAATGCTCCAGCAGCGACGAATTCGACTGAACAAAAACAAGTGACACTAACCTTATGGTCAACGAACAAGGATATGCTAGTGGATCAGGTGAAAGCTTTTGAAGCGCAGCATCCTAACGTGAAAATAAAGGCTGAATTTATGGGCGGTTATGATGAAATGGCCCAGAAGGTTATGGCCGCAGTCGTTTCGAACACGCTTCCCAACATCGTGCAGCTCGGTCAGCGTTACGGGATTCCGCAAATGGCTGACAGTGGGAAGATGATTCCAATTGAGCAATTCATTAGCGATCAAGAGAAAAACGATGTATACCCTGCGTTCTGGGATCGTTTCCGATACAAAGACAAGCTTTGGACTATTCCGTTCAACAGCAGCACACCCATGTTATACGTTAATAAAACATTACTGGATCAAGCAGGATTAAAAGCACCGAACACCTGGGATGAGTTGGTGACAACAGCTAAGGCATTAACGAAAGACACGAATGGTGATGGAAAAACGGATGTTTGGGGTTTCAACACGGCGGCCGATTCCCCTTGGTATTTCCAACCGATGACTTGGAACCGCGGTGGCACGATTATCGACAAGAGCGGGAAAGTGACGGTCAACGGCAAAGAAGCCGTAGAAGTGCTTAAATCATTCCAGAATTTGGTCAATGTGGACAAAGCGATGGCGCCGAATCAGCATAAAACCGCAGAAGAGGATTTTGCAACGGGCAAGCTTGCTATGATCTTTAAATCCGGTTCTGCACTTGCGGCAACGCAAGATCAGGTAGGTAAGAAATTCGAGGTTGGTGTTGCTTTCCTTCCGATGATTAAGGATCGTAATGTGCCGATCGGTGGAAACAGTCTGGGCATCTTTAAGTCTACGCCGGACATGGAAAAAGCGTCATGGGATTTCGTTTCGTTCGCTACCAATACGGAAAATGCAGCGAAATTCAGCATCTCATCGGGTTATGCCCCGATCAAAAAATCAGCGACGGCATCCGAACCGTTCCAAAAGAAAATGAATGATGACCCTAGTTTCAAAACGATTATGGATCAAAACCAATTTTTGAGAAACCAACCTATGCATCCTGCTGATTCACTAATCTGGAACGGTCTGGTCACCGCGCTGGAAACAGTGGAAGGCGATCCGAAGGCTGATCCGCAGAAGGTGTTAGATAAGTTGCAAGCCGATGTAGATGGCTTTATGAAAACTTACAAATAAGGGAGTGGTGCAACAATGTTTATGAATTTAGCTCATCGTGGAGCTTCGGAATACGCACCGGAAAACACGTTTGCCGCTTTTTACAAAGGAATCGAAATGGGTGCCAACGGGATAGAAACCGATTTGAAAATGACAAAAGACGGTGTGCTGATTTTATTTCATGATAATGAGCTTCAGCGCACGACCAACGGTCAAGGCCTCCCTTCGGAATATACCTGGAAGGAACTTCAAGAGCTTGATGCCGGCTCGTGGTTCTCACCCCTTTACGCAGGTGAGCGACTGGTATCATTTGAACAGTTTCTGCATTACTTCGCCAGGAAAAATATTTTATATGCTCTAGAGTTGAAAGACAAAGGAATTGAACTTCCTGTTCTAGAAATGATCAATCAATACGGCATTCGAAACCAATCGACGGTTACTTCTTTTTTCGACGGGATGACCATCAATTTCCCTGATAAGCTAACAGAAGTCATAACCATGCAAGAGGAGCTTAAATAGGAGGAAATAAATTTGAACGAGGATTATAACAGCTTCCGATGGATGAAACTTCATAACCAGAAAAAAGTGCTGGAGCTCCTCCATCAAGAGAAACTTATTTCACGCATAGACATTGCGCGAAGAGCCAATCTTCAGAAACAGACGGTGACCAATATCGTTAACGAACTGCTAACCGATCAATTAGTCACTGAGGAAGCTGTCCTTGCAAAAAAGGGGGTCGGGCGCAAGCCCGTCCTTCTTCGTTTGTTAGGGGAGAACCTGATTGCTGTCGGCGTTGAAGTGACGAAAAGCTACCTGTCCGGGATGGTTATGGACTACAATAAGACGGTCATTTATCAACATAAAATTACCTTCCCAGTACCATTTTCCACGAATGAACCTACATGCCAAGGGGAAGCTCTTCTCAAAGCACTGATCGATCTTATCGATTTATTACTTGAACATGTTCCTCATTATGGCAAAAACCTGGGCATCTGCGTGGGAATCCAAGGAATTGTCGATCCCACCAAGGGAGAGGTGATTCATTCTCCCTATTTGGGATGGCACCATGTTGCTGTTAAGCAGCGGCTGGCAGCAAGGTACCCCGTACCTGTTTACGTTGAAAATAATGTTAGAGCTTTTGCCCGAGGCGAGGTCTGGTCGAGAACCGGAGAGAACGGTGCGGGGCTGAGTCATGCGTTATGCATTTATTTGGACGAAGGTGTTGGGGCTGCACTGGTCATGAACGGGCAGGTCTACACCGGTGCGCACCACTATGCGGGTGAAATGGGCCACATGAAGATTAGCTCTGGCGGTCCTTTGTGTTATTGCGGAAAAAGAGGCTGTCTTGAAGCGTATGTTTCCGTACAAAGAATCATGAATGAGCTTAATTTGACTGGCGGGTCGTTTTCTCAAACGATACAGCAGCTGGAAAATGGGGATGCACTAGCTCTAGCTGTATTAGAAGAAGTGGGACGGCACATTGGCTTCGTCATTGGCAATGTCTTGAATTTGCTGAATTCTGCGGCGGTTATTATTGGAGGAGAGCTGACACTGGCATCCCGCTGGATTCAACCGTCGTTAGCCCAGACGTTAGGCCATACAGCAATCGCTACAACGCTTGACACGCCGATTTATTTTTCTGACTATAGTCGTAACAATTGTGCTTTGGGAGCCGCCGCCCTCGTATTTCACGAATGGCTGCTGCAATCTGGAGCTAACAAACGATGATCGTGAAACACCGCAATATGCTGTTGTTCTTCAGCTCTTTCTACTTTCTGTACTATGGAACTACAGCATTCAGCATGATTTACCTGCCTATCCTTTTGAAAAATAAATCGTTGATCCCTGGTCAAATCGGAACACTACTCGGTATTGCTCCCGTTATCAGCTTGCTTGCACAGCCGTTTTGGGGTTGGTTGAGCGACTCAATCGGCGGTGTGAAAAAGATTGCCTTGTTATGCATGGCAGGACTTACCTTCGGACTGGGCGTTCTTCTGGTATCGGACAGTCCTCTAGGCATTTATACGAGTTTAATAATTTTCATGTTTTTTTCATGTTCGGTCGTCCCTTTAACAGATTCATGGAATTTGACGCTAAGCACTCAAAATGGTTTTACATTCGGCAGTTTGCGAATTTGGGGCAGCCTAGGTTTTGCGGCAGTTGCTCCAATTATGGGGTGGGTGGCTCTTAAGTTCGGGTCCATGGGGCTTTATGGACTTTTTGTTGTGTCAATCCTGTTTGCTATGGCCGTTTTACTTCCAATTCCGGACGAAAAGCGGCAGGAGCCGGTGAAAGTGAATTTGCTGGCACAGTTACAAGTGCTCAAGAAGCCAGCGATTTTGACGGTTCTGCTTCCCTTATTTGTACTTGGCACAGGGGGACGCGCCGTCGACAGTTTTATCAGTATTTATATGACGCAGTCGGGGGCATCGGAGCTGTTAGTGGGGCTTAGCTGGACATTAGCTGCTTTAAGTGAGATTCCGTTCTTTTATTTTGTATCGCGATGGATAGAAAAGATAGGGCCAATTCGGATATTAGCGACGTGTGCTTCCGTTTTAGCTTGTGTCGCTTTCATGATGCTAATTT
>NZ_JBFTQB010000533.1:0-7750 GCF_056398785.1 Paenibacillus sp. 01T422
GTGCAAATGGTCGGTGTCGTCAACGCCAAGGCTATGGATCCGAAAGCAATTATGCAATATATAGACTGGATGGTGGAACCCGAACATGCCAATCTGCTGAAAAATGGCATCGAGGGTACACATTCGCAGAAGGGTTCGAACGGTTGTCCGCAGCCTATTGATACGGAGAAAAATAAGAAAGAGCTGTACACCGACGACTTGAACATGATGAGATCCGATTTACTGCTCGGCAAATGCGCGGAAGTATATCTGGTGAACCTGCGCCCTGAAGTGCCTACTCAGAAAGAACTGCTCGATATCAACCTCAAATCCAAAGAAATCTATATTAATAAAGATCGTCCTGTTCCTTCGCTCGGTAACGACTTCCTACCGGTCTTACCTGATGACCTGCAAGCGATTGTCAAAAGCACAAGCAAGTCCAACAATATCGACAAAGGCGACATTTGGTTGAAAGCTTTGGTTGGTGGCACCAGCTATACAGCCCAGCAAGCAATTAAGGATGCTAAGGATGTATGGGAAAAAGCTGGGGGCAAGCAAGTCGATGATTACTATGCCAAATGGTATGAGAACAACAAAACCAAGATATTTAGTATTGATGATTTATACAAATTCGCTGAGCAGTCTCAGAATGAATTGAAATAGAATTAAGGAGTAGCGGTGCTCCTGGATTAGCTGTATCGGAGCACCGCCTACACATGACGTGGACCCCGGATAGGATTAGGGAATCCTATTGATAATCTCGTTCATTTGGAGGTAATTATGAGATCCCTACACAAGTCAAAACTCCTTGTTTCAATCCTTCTGTCGGCAATCATTGTCTCCCTGCTCCCTCTCTTCCCTGCTTACCGTGCTTTGGCTGCGGGAACAGGTATTACCCAGGATTATTGGAATAATATTCCTGGCGGGAAAGTAGAACAGATTCCTTTAAAGGCTCCTCCTTCGGGTTCGAGGGTACTCACGACCTTTGAAACCCCCAATAATACCGGAGATCTCTATGGCTCTCGCGTTTATGGTYTTCTGACGCCGCCAGTAAGCGGTGGTTACACCTTCTGGATTGCTGCGGATGACAGCTCCGAATTATGGCTGAGTCCAGATGGCGATCCTGCGCACAAAGAGAAGAAAGCATGGAACACCGTCTTCGCCAAGCCCAGAGAGTGGAATAAATCCCCTACTCAGAAATCAGTGATCATTCCGCTATCTGGTGGCAAAAGATATTATATCGAGGCGCTGCATAAAGAAAACACCTCGAATGACAATTTGGCTGTCGCTTGGCAAGGTCCGGGAATAGCCCAGCAAGTGATACCAGGAGCATACTTGACTCCTTATGTCCTGCCTGATGCACCAACAAATCCTGTGCAGGATGACACAGCAAATACATTCGGATGGACGCCTTTGCCCGGTTATTCGGATCTGTCTGCCTATGAATACAGCACAGATCGCGGTTACACCTGGCAAACCGTCACCGTGAATCCGCTTCAGCTGGATAATATCAATTACACGACGGGACAAATCCAAGTTCGGTTGAAAGAAACATCGGCACAGCCAGCTGGAAAAACCCTGTTTTCAACTGCTTTTTACACGTTAACTAAAGCTGTTGAGCCCACGCCTGTGTATACGATGCTTTGGAGAATAGGACTTGATGATCAGCTCTCTACTGAATTTGGCGATTATAAATCAACTCCCGCGGAGTCCTTCAATCTCCCTGCTGACTGGGCTACTCGCACAGATTGGAGTTCGATATCCAAGGGCTTAAAGCTTAGTCGCAACGGTACTATGACGATTACCTACAACCTTGCTGCGATTCCGGATTATGGCGTACAATTCAGCTTCAGGAGCTTGGACGCGTATGTTTCCGTACCGCAGTTAGCGGTATTTTCCAATGATACGATGGCTGGCTTAATCCAGATTGTAGGTCTAAACGGCGGAAATACGACCCGGAAATTCAAAGAAACTTACGAGTTGTACATTCCTAAAGAGATGCTGAAGGTTGGACCTAATGAGCTGAAGCTTTCGCTCGATCGAGGATTGTATGCAGGAACTGAAGGTGATGAATTTCATTGGTTTGAGTGGGATTATGCCAAACTTGAGGCTTTGGGAGCTCCCGCGACAGAACCTATCCATGGGCGATATATCCGTCTGGGAACGGCACTCGTCTCACATGTGTTGAAAGACCGCGATTTGCAAACGATGGGAGTCACCAAGTGGCTGGGTCTAGCTTACAGCGGGAACGTCATTCGTTCCAGTCAATTCTCGCGTGAATGGCTGACAGCCCTGCGCGATTTGAATTTGGCACCTGTGCTGCTGCCATTCGGAACTTACATCAAAGACCCTGAGCTCTCATCTGGCGTAGTTCCAGAGAAGGTGAAAGAGTATTACAACAACCTCATTGCTGAAAATGGGGATTTATTTGAATACCTGGAGCTTGATAATGAACCTGGTGTGTTCAACAACGCCTTTGCCGCCGATTTGGCGCTTGCCAAATATGTTAGTGAGCAAAAACCTTTGCTAAACCCTTGGTTGAAAGCGGTTTCTCCGGGATGGGCCTACTGGCCTTCCAAAGGGATTCCGGATGGCTGGGAGCGTGATCCTGCTTATCGCAAACAGATTGAAGATTATACCGATATGACCAATGGTCACAGCTATACCTTAAGCGGGATTTCAAGTGGTGAAGGCGGCGCGCTTGTAGAGACACTCAAAACCTTTCCTGACTATCAGGGTGACGGACTCGCTAGGCCGATGATGATGAGTGAAACGGGAGCTAACGATTTTCATACCGACAWTAACCGATATGACACCTTCACCCATCGCTTCGCCTCCATCTTCGATCGGGAAACGCGCAGCACAATTGGCTATCTCGATTACATTATGCAGCATGCCGCCTACTTCCGAGAGTACAGCTTGCTCAAAGAAGACATCGAGATGAAATCAGCTGACGATGCTGAAGCATGGATTAATGCTAGCGATCCTGACGAAACGCGTTTGAAGATTTTCCGCCGCTTAGCGCTTGCCTACAGTACACATGGGAAACCACTCCCTTATGTGTATACCAATCCGCATGAGCTTGCCGGGAAAAAAGCTTATTTCCGTGCGGTAGATACATCAAGTCTTCCTGTAAGCAATACCGGTGCAAAATCGAATAAAATACTGCTCAACTTTGTTAATTTCGAAACGACTCCGGTCACGATGAATGTGCGCGTTAACCTGCCTGCTAATACCCAGTATGCGGCAGAACGCTTTGGCGCAGGCAACACGTATGCAACTGCACACAGTTTTACCATCGTTGACGCTGCTTCAGGTGCGCAATTATCAGAAACGCTTCAGCCTGGTGAAGCCGTTCAATACATTCTGACTCCGTACGAGAATTCCATACCGAGCACACCTACGCTGCAAGCATGGGCCGTTTCCTACAAAAATATCAAACTAACCTGGCAGCCATCTACAGATCATGCAGAGGTAGCCGGTTATAAGCTGCCCTTTTACCACTACGTCTACGGGAGCTTTGCATGTTGAAGCAGAACAAACGGAGCTGGAAGGTGTGACACATCATGGCACATTCGTAGGAATGTATTATACACAAGGGCGATTGAACTTACTGAAACCTCCTGTTAAAGCAAATACCAATTATGTTCTGAAGCTCAAATATAGTTCATCTGCGAATAAAAAGGTCGATCTCGTTGTTAACAATCAAGTGATTCGGTCTATTGATTTGCCTGGAACTGAGCCTAACGTCTATACAACAATCGAATACAATGTCATGATGCCTGCGGACGTGAGTAACCTAGTACTATCCATCGTCAAAAGCAGCGATAATGTATTCGCCTACTTCGATTGGTTCGAGCTGAAAGAAGGTCTTTTGGATGAAACGCCTCAATCACTTTGGACAAATGTCATCCATTCTAGTACAAATACGTATTATTCCGCCGCAACTTTCGCTCCGGGGGCTAATGGAGCAGATCTTCATGAAACGGCAACGCCGGGTGACTACGCAGCCATGGGCTTCAAAGGTACAGGAATCCGTTGGTATTCTGATATTGAGTCTACTTTAGGATTGGCAGATGTTTATATGGATGATGTCCTGCAAGCAACTGTCGATTTGAAAACGGCAAACACACAGGGTGCGAAGAAGCTGGTTTTCGAAAAAACAGGTCTCCCAATGGCGAACCATATCATCAAAATTGTTGCTAAAAACGGTCGCATTATCCATCAATCATTTGAGTTTTTGAGTTTGGAACGTCAGCCCCTAACACCTGGTCCTGATCTTATCGTAACTGACCTTGGAACGGACCCTGCCAACCCTTATGCCGGGCAAACTGGCGTTCGATTCTATGTCACCGTGAAAAATGTCGGGCTTCTCCCCACCCCAGCTGCCCAAATTACGGGAGCAGTGTTTGGTCTAAATGGCGGTTCGTTCGGCTATACGGATACGTATAATCAATCCATCCCGGTCGGCGGCAGTGCTACTTTGTATACGAATGCAGGCGGTGAAAACGGGTATTGGGAAGTGCCTAACGGAGAGGCCACCTACCAATTAAGCGTCAATATCAATGATATCGGGCGATTTGCGGAGATGGATCGTACCAACAATACCAAGGAGATAACGTTCCAGGTGACTAAGCGCGATGTCTCGCCTCCTGTAACCACAGCAACAGCGGACGGAGCAACGGGTTCAGGCACATTCAATAAGCAAAATGTGCAGGTCGCATTTACAGTCGCGCATCCGACTGCTGGTGTAGGAATCAAGCGGACAGAATACCGCATTCAGGGAGGCACTGGTACTGGAGCTTGGCTCGCGGTCTCTGATCAGCCGGTCACCTTCGCGGATGAAGGGATTTATCACATCCAATACCGCTCAATTGATATGATGAATAACGAGGAATTGCCCCAAGATTTGATTATCGGCATCGACAAAACCGCTCCAACAACGACACACACCTCATTGGAGGGGTGGCAGCGGACACCACAAACCGTCACATTAGCGGCTTATGATACGTTGAGCGGTGTACAACAGACCTTCTTCTCGCTAAATGGAGGAACGACCAGTGCCGGCACCTCGGTTACCGTTAACACTTACGGTGAGAACACGATTCACTATTACAGCATTGATGCTGCTGGTAATCAAGAAACGAGTCACACTGCAGTAGTGCGATTTGATCCGCAAGCTCCTGCAATCAACTTAACAGGTCCTTTAACTGTGTTTTGGACGGATCCGATTGTAATGAATGTAGGTATTACAGACGCTTTAAGTGGAGTAGCCTCCTCTATTGTTAAACTGGACGGCGCCGTTGTTGGCCCTAACCTTAACCTCCCACCGCTTAGTCTGTGGTTAGGTCAGCACACCATAGAAGTAACAGCAACGGACATTGCCGGCAATACGATTGTACGTACCTTTGTACTAAAGGTAGTTATGGATCTTGATCATTTGGACGATCTACTCCGGTTATTATGGAATTTAGGTTATTTCCAAAACCAAAACGTCTATAACAGCCTGCAGAACACAGTTGCTGTGCTTCAGAGACTGCTGAGCCAGAGTCAGCTTAAAGATCCAACTTTCTTTGATGCTGCCATGAAAGACGGCAAGTATGTGGACAGTGCGACCACCAAGATACTGCAGGATGCCCTGCTATTTCTGCAGCAAAAAACGCGGAAATGAATAGCTAAAAACGGTCTATTATCCAAAGTTTCTTTTGGATGATTGGCCGTTTTTTAATCTTCGACATTTGTAAGTTTCGATAGGGAACTACAATCCGCTATTTCCCAGAATAGGCACATTTTCCACCTGCTGGGGGAACAACAATCCGCTATTTCGGCAATCTCACCCGAAAAACGTACCATGGAGGCAAATAAGTCCCTGCAGTTCCGCTCCAAAGAGGAAACAGTTCATTTTCCTCCGAATAGCGCCCTTTAGTTCCCCTGAGTAAAGCTACTTTAGCCTCCACACGCCCACTGCAGGGATCAAGTTGAATAATTCCCAATTTATAGTAAACACTATCTCTGGGAGGTGAGCCATGAGCAACTTTTTAGAGGTTATCCTTAAAAAAACAGAATTTCATCGTGATCTGAAAATTGAGCGGCTGCAGCTCGGAGCCGAATATATATGGTTGGTTTGTTATGACTCCGTTGTGAATTCGCAGGAAACCATTCGATTTATTTGGAATTCCGGGATTACGCCAACAGTTTCCTACGACGACATTTGCGCGCGATTGATTGGCAGGGCATGGAGCCCTGAGGAAATGAATGAGCTTCAGATAGGACGGGTCGTTCTACTGAGTGCCGATGGTGATCGAGCATTCAGCTTTCAGGGAATGCCCGCTTCTCTATCGCGAGCTGTCGATAAGCCTGAGAACGAATCAATGCCATTTGCTCCGGCAGTCGCCTTCATGGAAGCATTAACCACGAATATTGGACTCATAAGAAGAGGAATGAATTCGCAGCACCTAATTGCTGAGGGTTATACATTTACAGGAGTAGCAACGAAAGAGACGTCCTTAATTTACCATTCGGACCTTGTGAATCAGGAGTTGCTGCGTCAAGTCAAAGGTTTTTTGCAAAACGCTTCAAACAGGGATTTACAGACGGGTCAAGACCTGATGGAAATACTCGGCTGCCATCGTTTTGACTTACTGTCTCCTTTTTATAAAACGGAAATTCCTATGCAAGCGATCTTGTCGATGATGCGAGGACGAGTGATATTGCTAATAGAAGGAGAACCTGTAGCTTATGTGCTGCCCCTACTATTTAGCGATTTTATTTCTTTACAGTGGGATAGACAACTTCCCCTGCTTATTATGTTTGCTCTCCGATATTTGCGTTTAATGAGCTTATTGATCGCTTTGCTGACACCAGGGCTTTATGTTGCTTTGGTCTCTGTGAATCCAGAAACGCTGCGAATCGAACTTGCGCTCTCTGTGGCAAGCAGCCGAATCGGCATTCCGCTGCCTACATTTTTAGAAATGGCTTTTTTATTAATTGTTAGCGAGATCAGTATTGAATCAACTCAGCGGTTACCCAAAAGCATTGCAGCATCCATTACGGTCATTGGTGGTATTGTTCTAGGAACAGCCATTGTCGATGCCAAGCTGGTAAGCAGTCTTGTTATCATTGTGCTGTCAGTTTCCGTAACTGCTACCTTTGCTTTTCCTAATTACTTAAACACGTTGAATATTCGGATGATGAGAGCGGCCATCGTCGTGCTCTCAGGCATTTTTGGTATTTTCGGTTTGTTCGCTGGCTTTATAACCCTTTGCTTTTATGTGTGCAAAATCGAACACTTTGGTATCCCGTTTATGAGCTTTTTCGATTTCAAAAAAACAAAGTCAAACTTAACATAAGAAAAGGAGTGACTCCTTTGAGTTCTCGATGGATTTCAACTTTGACAGTCCCCTTATTTTTCATCGGATCTCACTGCAGTATCATGTTTCTGCTTTTTCCAAGAGCAGTGTTACATACAACGAAATATGGGCATTGGGAACCAGCCGTTATTTATATGCTTATTGAGTTAATCCTCATGGTCATTTTGCTTAAAGGATTGAACAAAGCAGGGAATTTAGATTATGCAGATTTACTACTTCCTCTCGGCAGGTGGGTTAGTACTGCCCTGCTTCTGCCACTTATTCTCTATATTCTCCTTATCGGGGTTATGGGACTTCGTGGGTTTGCTGAACTAATGCTTATCGTTTTTGTCGTCCGATCACCCTTAATTTCAATTTTGATATTACTTTGTTTCATTACGTTACTTGGATCATCCATTGGC
>NZ_JBFTQB010000534.1:0-5613 GCF_056398785.1 Paenibacillus sp. 01T422
GCCCAAAACCAATCGTTGCTCCATACGTATATTTCAATGCTTTTCTAGCCCCAAAATGTACGGTAGACAATATGACGATATTAGTAGGTCCTGGAGTAAAAGTGGCAATCATACAGTAAATCAAAAAAGATGTAATATTCATGAGAGTACTCCTTTCAAAGTCTTCTCATATGTTACATCTTAAAGTGAATGGCAATATAGTATATTATTGCGGATTTAGAGCTGCGAGATGACTGTCCAGATTGTAATGAGCGGAAATATTGAGCGAGTCTTTTAATAAAGCATCAACCTTTCATATTTGTTCTAAAAAAATAACAGCCACTCATAAGTGGCTGTCATAGATCAGCAAGAAAGCTTAAACGCCCCTTCTGCCTAAGTATAAAAGTCCTGAGAGTGAATCCTGCCCTCAGAGCCTAATTTATTCGTGAAAGAATACCTAAAAAGCAACATGAGGATAAGACGTATATTTTGTTGTTTTCATCTTCCTCACCTCATGACGATTTATTTTTGCAGCAACAGAATCATACCATTAAGATCATCCACAATATAGGGAAAGATTAATTATAATTAACTCAAACCCTTACCTGGATTTCTTCTGATTACTTCGCCAAGATATCCCTTACTGCACAGTCACATCATCGAATTTCGCATTCGCACGATGTGCATTCAGCCCTATTTTACCTGAGCTGAAGCTAGTATCTGTTGCCGACAATTCCAAATTGCCGTTCACCCAGAACTCGAGGTTCCCGCCATTCAAGACAGCCTTCATGTTGTACCACGTTCCTGTCGAGAACGTATAGTTTTTGGTGGCTAACGTTGTGAACACGCCGGCGACCTTTTTCTGGATTTTCAGTTCCCCTGTCAACTTGTAATATTGAAAGCTATAGCTGTTATTCGCATCTTGATAGCGTGCATCAATCCCTATACCTGCATAGCCTCCAGGATCAAATGCATCTACTTTCATTTTGGTATTCAGCGTGTAATTAGTCCAAGCTGAATTGCCATTGAGTGCATGGGTATCTGATGCCGCTGAGTTGCTTTGTTGATACACTTTGGACCCATCAGTAGCCACAGCCCATGTTCCACCTGTCGTCGTCCAGCCACTTGCCGTGCCGGATTCAAAATTATCACTGAAAGCCGGCGTAGGAGGCGGTGTTGTAGCTGTATTGACCAGTTTAATCACATCAAAATACAATTGATAACCGGTGCTTGCCGCATTTTTACCCGTGACTGTGTACTTGAAAGTATGATTGCCTGCCGTTGTAAAGGTAACCGTTCCCATGTCTGTTTTCTTGTAGCCTAAGCCATTCTGAGGATGAGCTGGTGACGCTTCAAACAAAGATACGTTGCTTCCCTGATTCACTCCATCGATGGCAAGTTGGAAATCACCAGCCCCCGGTCCCGTTGCATTATAGCTATACAATTTATAGGTCCCGGCTGTTGGCACATTCACCGTTAATTGCACATTATCGCCAACTGCTGTTGAGGTCATACGCATACCAAACCCATAGTTAATGGAATACGGTACGGTATAATCCGAATAGAAGCCAATGCCTGCCGTGTGCGTCTGATAGGGCCATTGATACGAAATGATGTATGTCAGAGGCTTCGGTGCTGGTGTTCCCGTGAAATTCCAATCCCACCCATAATTGTTATCCGGTACGGATTCCGCAGGATAGGTAGGTTCGATCACGGTACGGTTCGTGACTGTATTGGTGACGGTTAACGGCGCCGAACGCCTCCTAGTCAATTCGAGATAAATCGCATTGCTACCGATAATATAAGGACTGAAGGTGTCCATATCAAGCGCCGACGCATAGTAGAACCAAGTCAAATCTGGATTCGTATACAAAGGTGTCCAGTCTTGCAGCGTCAAACTTGTCGCCGAAGCAATCGTGTTATTATACACCATCAGATATTTCCCGATGACAGAGCTGTAGAACACATAGCCATTCGTACCATCAGCCAAATCGGAAGCATTTCCTCCTCTGCCTGGCTCATTCCAAGTCCCTAGGTAAAAGTTCTTCCATGCATTCGGGTCACCGAGCTGACTGATGGGAGCACGTGCTACGCGTTCACTCTTAAACATCCCATCCGCAAAAGCTTGCGATCTCAGATCCGCCCACGCATGTGCATAGAAGATGTAGGCATAGCCCCCAGCTTCATCAACATAGAAATTATGATCGCCTGCACCGAAATCATAGTAGTTTCCTGTGTAATCCACATACCCATGAATATCAGAGTTATCGCTGGTAATGATGTCGCCAACTTTTGTTACCGTTGCTAGACCGTCTGTCGATTTGTACATCTTGATCTTCCGATAATGATGCGCACCAACACTGCCCAAGAAATAATCATATTCTACATGCGCCGTCACGAAGAAGGTATTGGTAGCGTTATCATAATAGAGACCAACAACCCAATCCGCTGCATCCATCCCGGTTACTGTGTTTTCTGTCGCTGTCTCCAAACCTGCATAGGTCGTAGCTTTTCTCATTTTAAAAGCATTTCCTCGGCCCCACACTGAGTATAAATAGCCATTTGCCTTGGCAAATCCCGGTCTTGCGTCACCGCCACCCCAGGTCATATTCGTGATGGCGCCCATGGTCGTCTTGTATGGCGTATTTGCTGTCGTTGCATGTGCCGTACCTGCCTCAAACGTAAACGTACAAACAAGGAAAACAAATAAGATCAAACTTGACCATAAACGGATTGCCTTAATCCTCACAGTACATTCCTCCTGATCTATTTTCTTATCCCTTTACAGCCCCTAGAGACAACCCTTTTACGAAATAGCGCTGCAAAAAGGGGTACAACACAACGATCGGCGCAGAGGCCAATACGACGGTTGCCATTTGCGTTGAGACGGGCATCGGTAAAGCTTCGCCTGCACTTAATTGGGAGTAGATATCGCTCTGCCCTATAAGAACGACCTGCCGCAATAGAATTTGCAACGGCCACAACGACGATTTGTTCAGATAAAGAATCGCTGAGAAATATTGATTCCAGTTGCTAACCGCGTAGAATAACGTAAACGTCGCAAGTGATGGAATCGAAAGCGGTAGTACAATTTTGAAAAAGATACCGAGATCGTTACAACCGTCAATGGTGGCAGACTCAATGATACTTTCATGTATCGATTCGAAAAATTCTCGCATCACCAATAAGTTAAAAGCGGAAACAGCTGTTGGAATGACAAGCGCCCATAATGTGTTCATTAATCCTGTTGCTTTAACGATCAGATAGGTCGGGATCATCCCACCGCTGAACAGCATCGAGAATAACACCATGAACAGGAGCATTCTCCTTCCGCTGAAACGCTGTCTCGAACAGACGTAGGCTAACAAGGATGTAACTGCCAAATTCACAATCGTACCTACCACCGTAACCCATACTGTATTTCGGAGAGACGAGAAGAACACACCCGTGTTGAAGATGTAATGGTAAGCCTTCCAATCCAGCTGCTTCGGCCACAGAATGAAATTGCCTGATACAATCTCATTCAATGAAGCAAAAGACATTGCGACAACATTTACAATCGGCATCAGACATAGGAGTGTCAATAGCGTCAAGATCACAATAACTGTCGTGTCCATCAGCCTATTTGAAAGGGTTGACGTTCT
This sequence comes from Paenibacillus sp. 01T422, assembly GCF_056398785.1. Lineage (NCBI taxonomy): Bacteria > Bacillati > Bacillota > Bacilli > Caryophanales > Paenibacillaceae > Paenibacillus > Paenibacillus sp. 01T422. The sequence goes on from NZ_JBFTQB010000534.1 coordinate 3,624, forward strand.
CATTTTCTTGCTTTCCAAGCTTCATTCATTTCGGTTAAAGCATCCTTACCGCCTCTAGCTTTCCAGTCTTCAAACATTTGGTCTAAGTAGTCCACTGGTTTCTCACCAACAATGATTTTCACTACGTTATCCACGGTGTTCTTGTAGAGTTCTGCACCTTTTTCCGCATACGTTTTGGAGAAAAGTCCTACATCCTGTGAGGAATACGCTTTACCTTGCATCGCTTTTGAGAATGAATCTTGCTTTAGTTTCGTTGTTTCTGGTGTATCTGCTGAGCTGAGAATCCATTCGCCTTCATTGGCATGATTCGTAAGTTGATATTTATTCGGGCCTTCCGTTTTACCAAGATCAGTTACGACTTTCTGGCCATTTTCCGTTTTGAAATGAGTGCCATCGACGCCCCATTTGAAGAAATTAGCCCCATCATCACCAATTTGATCGTCCAAAATTTTCAACATTTTCTCAAGCTTGCCTGTATCCTTCAGCAGATCTTTATTCAGTGCGAATACACCGAAGAATCCTGCGCTTTTCACATAACCGCCCTCAGAACCATCAGGTGCTTTCAGTGGTGGAATGGCAATCAGCTGGAATTTAGGATCCGCTGCTCTCGCTTTCGCTAAACGCTCTGGCGTGAAGCCTGTATACCCCCAGTTAGCAACAACACCCGCCTTACCCAGCAAGAAGTCATCTTCCACCTGTTGATCCTTTTTAATAGCAAAATCCTTCGCGATCAGACCATCCTTATACAACTTGGCTAAATAGCCAATTGCCTGCTTATTGTTAGGCGCAAATTCGCCTGGTACGATGCCGCCTGAGCCATCTTCCACCCAGCCAAAGCTCATCATATGTCGTAGGAACTTGCAAACCTAACTTATCTAACCAATCCTTACGCATGACGATTGTAGCACCAGGAATACCACGAAGACGCGGAATCCCGTAGATATGACCTTTGTATTTGAGCGTATCCATTACGTCTTTGGGCAATTTGGCTAAATTCGGGTATTTCGCACTGTCGGATAGATAGCTTTCAAGCGGGATGAATTGATCACTGCTGATGGCATTGAAATAGACAGCGTCTAAGTAGGGAAATAACACAGTATCTGGCACATCACCTGATGCCAAGGTAACCCCCATCTTGTTGTTGTACTCTCCGGACGCAACCGGTAAATATTCAAATTCAATATTATAGCGGTCTTCAATCGCTTTCTTGCCCGTGCTTGTGTCCGGCGGTGCCGCTCCGTACAAAATATTCATCGCACGAATTTTATATTTTTTATCCACTTTTGGTGTTGCCTGCGCTTGCTGGGATGACTGTGCCGTCCCTGCCTCATTGGTTGATTGTGCGGTATCCGTTCCTTTACTGCATGCTGCAACCAATGAGCTTACCATCACTACGGCTGTTGTTACGGTTAGTATTTTTCCAATGCTTTTCATATTGAAACCAGCCTCTCGCTTTTAAAATAGTAAAATTTATATGTTTCACATCATATGTCGGCTTCTAATACACGCCTTTTTCACCGAATGCCCGCGCAAATTTGTTCGCTGTAACGATTAGTATCATACCTACGATCCCTTTGAGTAGACCTACTGCGGTTGTAAAGCTGAAATTCCCGTTCACAACGCCCATCCTATATACATAGGTGTCCAGGACTTCCCCAACCTCCGAAACGGTCGAATTGAGCATTAAATACACTTGCTCGAATCCTACATCAAGTACCGTTCCTAAACGGAGGATAAACAACAAGATGATCGTTGAGCGGATACCTGGTAAAGTCACATGATAAATTTGACGAAGTCGGCCGGCACCATCGATTTTTGAAGCCTCATATAGCTCCGGATCAATCCCTGTCAATGCAGCCAAATAGATGATCGTGCCCCAACCGGACTCTTTCCAAATAACCTGTAGGACAAGCATTCCTCGGAAATTATGTTCATTGGATAAAATATTGATGGGATCTAATCCCCAATTCATTAATAGATGATTCACTTG
>NZ_JBFTQB010000535.1:0-4448 GCF_056398785.1 Paenibacillus sp. 01T422
GTTCATGAAAATGCCGCTTAAAATTACATCCTCAAACATCACCATTATTGCCACCATTCTCTTGTTCATTTCGCTATATGGAACAGGCTCCGCGATGTTTGACAGCTTTTTCTCTATGCAAGTATTTCTGAATTTGTTCGTTGATAACGCGTTTCTTATTATTGTTGCAACTGGCCTCGCATTTGTTATTGTGACAGGTGGCATCGACCTATCGGTTGCTTCACTAATTGCATTGGTCAGCGTGCTCTCCGCCGTCATGCTAAGAGCTGGCATTCATCCATTCGTTGTTATGCCAAGCGTATTGCTGCTAGGTACCATATTTGGATTATTGCAAGGGTATCTGATTTGCCGTTTTCATATTCATCCGTGGATTGTCACCCTCGGTGGTATGTTCTTGGCACGTGGCACGTGCTTTTTGATCAGCCCAGAGAGTATCGTGATTGATAATCCCATTTACAGCGCCATTTCCAATTTCAGAATTCCTTTACCAGGGGATGGATCGATCTCCATTGGGGTTGTCATCGCGTTAGTTACCGTCGCTGCAGCTGTTTATATTTCAAGATATACGGCGTTTGGCAGAAACGTTTATGCCATTGGCGGGAATGAGAAATCTGCGGAACTAATGGGTCTTCCGGTGTATGTGACCAAATTGGCAGTTTATACACTTAGCGGATTCTGCTCGGCTTTAAGCGGAATTGTGTTTACTTTCTACATGCTGTCCGGCTATGGTCTTCATTTGATGGGAGGCGAGATGGACGCAATTGCGGCTTGTGTCATTGGGGGCATCCTGCTAACAGGCGGATTTGGCTATTTCGTAGGTCCAATGCTTGGCGTATTAAGCGCAGGCGTTATTCAAACGATGATTATGTTTCAAGGTTCTTTAAGCTCCTGGTGGACGAAAATCGTGATCGGTTTCCTCTTATTTGCCTTCATCGCCTTGCAGCGAGCCATCGTATCGAGAAGGGAAAGAAAGCGGAATCCGCACACGCCGAAAAAAAAGAAAAGTACCGTCCAAAACGTAGTTCAGTTGTGATAATATAAGAACCATATCAATTAAGAGGAGGATCGCAGTGAGGGCATATCTTCGTTGGTGGCACGACCGCAGCATTCGTTTTAAGCTTAACTGCATCTTTCTCTTAATTATTCTTATCTCTATTCTTACGCTGAGTTTTTGGGGGATTCGAACTTATAGCAGTTACTCCGAGAATCAAGCAGATCAGAGCACGCTGCAAATGATTCATCAGGTAGAAAGCAATGTGGATTATTACATCGAGCATCTAAAGGATGTTCAACACTACATAAGCCAGGACCCAGAAGTCGAGAAGTTTATGCAAATGAAGGGACAAGAACCTTCTAAAGATGAGGTTTTACGGATTAATAAGACGTTGTCCATGTATACAGAGCGTAACAAAGAAATTATGGGCATTATGTTAGTTAATAAAAGCGGGGCTTTCACATCGCATGATATGTTTCGGATTACACGCGATTCATTGATCGAAGAAACCTGGTTTCAGGATGCTCTGAAAGCGCCTAATGATACAATGATCATTAGTAATCCGATAGGGCGTAACGTGTCTACGTCCCAAAATTACAGTTCTTACGATGTACTATCGCTCGTACACGCAGTCGTAGATCCCCAAACGGAAGAAGTGCTGGGGGTCGTTCTTATGGATTTAAGAATGGATATGATTAAATCCATCTTTGAAAATGTGAAGCTCGGCAAATCCGGATTTATGTACATATTGGATCACAAAGGCAACATCGTGTATGCGCCAACCAACGATATCGTCTATCGCATCCAGAGCAAGTGGCTGCCGGACGGTTCACAAGGAAGTCTTACACAGCAGATTAAAGGGCACGATTATCGCATTTTGTTCAATGATTCTACAACGAATAAGTGGAGATTCATTGGGGTTATTCCTAACGATGATTACCAGCGTGTCATCACAGATATTCAGTTGTATACACTGATCGTTACCTTCATAACGATTGTTTTGGCATCTTTGTTGTCCACTTACTTCACCGGCACATTGATTCGTCCCATTCGTAAGCTGATGAGTTTGATGAGTCATGTGAGGAATGGTGAGCTCAATCAACGTTTCGTCTCCGAAACCAAAGATGAGATCGGGCAGCTTGGCAATAGCTTTAATCATATGTTGGAAGAAATTAATAATTTAATTAATGTGGTCTACATGGAGCAGAAAAAAAAGCGGGAAGCTGAGCTGCAAGTCCTTCAAGCCCAGATCAAACCGCATTTCCTATATAACACGCTGGATACGATCCAGTGGATGGCGCAAGAATATGAAGCCGACGATATTATTGAAGTAATCGGGGCGCTTACGAATCTATTTCGAATTGGCTTGAATCGCGGAAACGAGTGGATTCCAGTACGGGATGAGGTCAAGCACGCCGAGAGTTATATGATTATTCAAATGTCCCGCTATATGGATAAATTAGATTTTAAATTCGATATCCCGGAACATTTGTATAGCTATCATGTCCTTAAACTTATTCTGCAGCCTTTAATTGAAAACGCGATTTATCATGGCATCAAGGCAAGAACAGGCAAGGGGAAGATCAGTATTTGCGCTGAACTAGAGTCGGATCTGATTTGTTTTCGAATCACAGATGATGGGGCTGGCATTCCGCCGGAGAAGCTGGAGGAAATCAATCAGATTTTACGTGGCGAGAAAATGCGCGAGGATCAATACGGCATCGGCTTGTTCAATGTAAACGAACGTATCCAGCTCACTTATGGTACCGCTTACGGAATTCAGATTTATAGTGTCCTTGGCCAAGGAACAACAGTCGAAATCAAGCATCCAATGGTGCAAGCAGTGAAAAAGACAGGATGAGGTGACGAATATGTGGAAACTTATGATTGCAGACGATGAACCACGCATTCGAAACGGTTTATGTAAAACGCTTCCATGGGCAGATATGGGCATAGAGGTCGTTGCTGAAGCTGAAAACGGCAAAGAAGCGCTAGAAATCGCGGCTTCGGCTTGTCCTGATCTGATGTTTGTTGATATTAACATGCCATTTATGAACGGTCTTGAGTTGATCGAGAAATTGCATGACCAAAATCCGAATTGCTTGGTGATCGTCATTTCGGGTCATGATGAATTTGCCTATGCCCAGCAAGCTGTAAGGCTGAATGCCTTCGATTATTTGCTAAAGCCTGTGCAAAAAATGGAGCTTAGCTCAGCGGTAAACAAAGCGCTTGAAGTGCTGATGAAAGATAGAGTGGAACAAAAGCATACGCAATGGATGAACCATAAATTGGAGTTCAATGCGGAAACGATGCGGGAAGAGTTTTTTAGCAAATGGATCACCGGGAAGTTGACGAAGGAGCAGTTTGAGGAAGAATGGCTGTTTTTTCAGCCCCAGTTCCATGGGAAAATCAGCATGCTGCTGCTGAAGCCGCTCGGCAAAGTTACAGCTAACGCTCCTAGCAAAATTTGGGACCCATCGTTGCTTGAGTTTGCCATCAAAAATATTTTAAGCGAAATGCTTCCGCAGCTGCCGATTTCCACGATTTTCAGCGCTGAAAGAGGTCGAATTGCAGCGCTTACACAAATCTCCGATCTTGCCAGCATACGTGCTGTGTATCAAGAGTTTGAACGTGTTGTCATGACTTATTTGGGGGTCAGCATGCTGCTGACGCATTCGGTTGTTGAACAACTTGAACAAGTTCCAAGACATTATGAAGAGATGAATCAGGAATTGATTCGTGAAAGCGCTTTGACGCCTATTGTTATGATGACGAAGAAATATTTGGAAACCTACTATTATAAAGAAGATTTGTCCTTGTCCGAAGTGGCTGAACAGATGAATGTCAATGCCACCTATTTAAGCAAGTTGTTAAAAAGAGATTTGGGCAAATCATTTGTAGATTGCCTTACTGACATCCGGATCAAAAAAGCCATTCAACATCTGAATGATCCCACTTCCAAAATGTATGAAATTGCTAAGAAAGTCGGCTACCAATCGCAGCATTATTTCAGTCATACGTTCAAAAAAATGACAGGCGTATCGCCACTGGAATATAGAAAGCGTGGAGACTACTAGGATGAAGGTTCCCTCAAAAAAAGGTTACATTTGGCTGCTGCTCTTTAGCTTGATAGGTCTGGTTGTGGTCATGCTCGTCGCAAGCCTCTTGCACCTTAAAGCGGTTAAAGATGAACCAGATTTTTTAATTGGCATTAGTCAGCCCAACCTGAATGAACCCCGGCAGCTGCTGATGAACAACGAAATTCGCAAAGAAGCCGAAAAGCACAGGAACGTTAAGCTTATTTTTACCGATGCGGCAGAAAACAGTGAGAAGCAGGTCCACGATGTCCAGAAGCTGATGAAATACGGCATCGATCTTCTTATTATTTCGCTGAATGACTCTGAGAAGCTGACGCCAATCGTGACTGAGGTCTACAAGGAGATTCCTGTTATTG
>NZ_JBFTQB010000536.1:0-7189 GCF_056398785.1 Paenibacillus sp. 01T422
CATATACGTTAATTTGACTGCCTACAGCAGAAACTTTCAAATGATAATCCGTATTCGGATTAATCGTTACACTCGCACGTTTCAATTCCGTCCAATTGTTGCTCATTCGTCCGAGCATGACGGCCCCAGTTCCAGTAGCGCTAAGCCCTGCATAGTAACCTCGCACATTATCTGCACCTGGTGTTGCGCTCACTGTTCGGAATAACAAGCCAGCGTCTCCGTTACGATCAGCCACACGAATGTCAGACTCTATCGTAAAGTCGCTCATGTCATTCTTGTTGGAAATCGCCTTATAACCTTGTCCTTTCGCTACCGACAGTCTGCCGGCATCAATGGACCATGGGCCTTCAATGGCATTCCATGTATCGTTAATCTTCATTTTGTCGAAATGATCAGCAAAATAGCCTGGTATTTTTTCCGCTTCCGCTGCTTGCACCGGATAGGGAGATAGCATGGTCAAATATAAAGCAAAAATAAGTAGTTGGACGATTACCGTTTTACCTTTGAACACAGGACACCTCTTTTCCTAAATTAATTTAGACCTTACCTTGTCCTCACATCAGCCACTCTGTTATGTAGGTCGTCAGCCGTTAAGCTGTCTCCTCCCTTCTAATCCAGTATCTCTAAAGCTCTATTCACAGCCATCGGAATGCCATAAACAGAGATTGTAGAAAGCATTTAAAGCATTTAAGGCTCCGCAAGATGCCTGATCTTTTCTTCAAGTTCAAGCGGATCTACCATATGAAACGTGTCCAACACAAAGCCATTTTTATCGATTAGAAAAACAGTGGGCAGCGCATGAAGCTGATACAGATCAGCAGCATGTTTGTGCTCATCCAGCAGGATCGGATACTTGAGATTATTCTGTTTCACGAATTTCTCAATGTTTTCCGGTTTTTCTTCGGTGGACACGTTAATGCCAAGAAAATCAACCTGATTCTGATACTGCGCGTACAGTTTATGCAGTGTGGCTACTTCAACCGAGCAGGCTTCACACCAGCTAGCCCAGAAATGAATCACAACCGGCTTCTCCCGTTTGCCTCCAATCGTATGGTACGAGCCATCCAGTGCTTTTAGTGTAAAAGAAGGCGCTTGGACATCACCCGTACCTGGCTTCTCCCCCGAACTCGCCAAATTTACGATGCTCTCCAGCTTGTGGACATCCAATCGCTGCCCATCGCCGCCAGGATTAGGTTCCGTACTCTTGTTTGCGAGATGCAGATAAAATGGCAGGCAGGTTAGCAATATAATGCCAACTAGCACACTGATCATTTTCTTCATTTGAACCTCTCCCTGAACATGTGTTTACTCTGATTATATCCGTGTGAAAAAAGAGCGTCTTTACGCGATTAGGCGAAACTTTGCGCGATTCTGACATAAGTTCAGGGCAGGGCACACTTTCACACAAAAAAGCCGCCTAACCACAAGAGATCCTGAGGTTAGGCGAACTTTACTTAGCGTTTATTCCAAAATTCTCTGTGCCAACGTTGCCAAATCGACAAGGTCTACACGACCATTGTTGTCCAGATCTGCTTGTTTGTACTTATCCCAATCTGCGTCACTCGATGTTTTACCATAAGCGGCTGCAACAATAGCCAAATCGCCGATTGAGTACTTACCATCGCCATTCGTGTCACCGGAATTTCCAGTAACAACCGACTGGTTAAAGATTTGCAGCGCTTGATTCAGTTCAGTAATCGCCAGTGCAACTTGCGCATTCGTCGCATTCGCATCGTTAGCAACCAACGTTGCTTTGTCGATCGCTGCTTGCAATGCCGCTTTGGCACCAGCAGGATACTGACCAACCGCTGTACCTTCTGTCGCGCCATCATACTTACTTTGTGCTCCAGCGATGAGCGTATTCAGTGCCGTTTTATCCACATTAGCAAGAATGCGAATGCTTTGAGTGGCCCCATCTACGGCTGTCTCTACGCCCTCTCCATTTGCCAAAACAAGATTGGAAAGTGTAATCGTGCTTGTAATATCCTCGCCAGTAGCCTTTGCTTTCCAATGAAGCTTCAGCAAATCGCCATTAATGCTTGTGCCGCCCACATTCACTGTAATCAGACGAACCGTACCTGGCACGACTTTCTTATCGAGGAGGGTTAAGCCCGTTTTCACGCTTTCTGCGGATACAAATTCAAGTTGRTTTGCATCGTACGTAACGCTTAAATCTTCTGCATACACACTTTGCGTAACACTGTTCAAGCTAAGTATTGAGTCGAACGGTTCCCCGCTTGAGACCGAGGCAGGTCCAGTTAACGACGCTGTCGGATCATTCACAATCGGGCCGACGGAGAAGTAATCGAACTTAGCCGGGATGGACGTCCCATCGGTTGCAGAGAAAGCGTAGAATCCAACTTTGGGATTCGTTAATTGTACCGTTACAGGGTCTGCAGCCTGCTTCCAGCTGGAACCGTCCCAATAATAGGTTGTGTAAACGTTACCAACCTTACGGATTTGCAGGTACGATGTATCGTAACCTGGATGTGCCGCCATATGACCCGCTTTGGTGTATGTGGCATTTTTCTCAAAAGCTGATTCCAGGGATTTGCCCGTGGCACCATCTGTATCCCACACATGCCCGAACTTCACATAATTATCTTCGTCCTGCCAAACAAGCAAGCCAGCCTGCTGGAAGTTTTTCCTCACTTGCGCATCTACCTTCGTCGTAATAACAAAATCACCGCTAGGCGCATTTTGCAAGAAGGCATTTTTTAGTGCATTTGAATTGCCAAAGCTATCGCCAGCGAGTGTCTGAATCGTTAGCTTGCCCGGATTGGTCGTCAGGCTCCAATTGGCGTTATTTTGACGATAAATGCTCCAATTGCTGTTTAACGTGGTGCTGTCGAAGTTATCCACGGTGGAACCTTTTGGAAGCGGATCGTTCACACCAGCATAAACAGTTTCCTTCTCAGCCGTTAGGCTAGTAAGTGCTTGCTGGTAGTCGCTCGCAGTGGCGTTATTGTCCGCAAGTATCTGCTTAGCGGATTGAATGACACCCTGGAAGTGATCCACCACAGCTTGCGGATATTGCCCAGGCTTCGTACCTGCGGTGAGCTTACTGAAAAGCTGCTCAGCCTCTTGAATGCCGCTGGACAAATCGCCGGCCGTTACCGTGCCAATTAACTCGCGGTGCGCTTTGGCAATTCGATCGAAATCGAGCTTTTCCACTTTGCGGTCATAAGAAAGCAAGCCGTTAATCTCATACTCGACGTCAGTGATTTGGGTATAGATCGCTGCGCTCAAGCCAGGATTTCCTTTGAGATTTTTCAATTGATTGATGTAATCGATGTATTTGTCCGTAATCTCTTTTTTGCTCTTCATCTCTTGATACGAGAACACGAGCGGACTCCATTCATGTCCTGGTGTATGTAGACCAAGGCCACCATATTCCCCGAGTACAGCAGCACGTGTATCCGTTGGCTTCGGTGAGTTCGGAGACGGATAAGCATGCATATCGACCAAGTCGCCTGCACCGGAATCCTGCCAACCGCTCGCGTTATTGATGAGACGCGTTGGGTCGAGGCCCTTCACATAATTGGTCGCATCCTTCGTCTGCTGTCCGCCCCAATCGAATTCGCCCCAGCCTTCATTGAAGACCGTCCATTCAATGATCGACGGTACGCTGCGAAGCTGATCGACCATTTCTTTATATTCCTTAAGCCACTGCGTTTTGGTAGCTTGTGTAATATCCGCGCCATGGTTGTTTTGACGATCCTCCAAGCTCGGCATATCCTGCCACACGAGGACGCCTAGCTTATCCGCCCAATAATACCAGCGAGCCGGCTCTACCTTGATATGCTTACGGATCATATTCATACCGACTCGTTTCACAGCTTGAATATCAAATTTCAAGGCATCTTCGGTAGGGGCTGTATAAATACCATCCGGATAAAAGCCCTGATCGAGAGGCCCCATTTGGAAGACAAACTTGCCATTCAGCAGCGGTCTTGTAATGCCGTCTACTTTCCCTAGCTTGATCTCTCTCATTCCAAAATAGCTATTAGCCTGATCGACAACTTGATCCCCGTTTTTCAAACGAACTTGTAAATCGTACAAGAATGGATCATCCGGTGTCCAAAGCCGAGGGTTCGGGACAGGAACTTGCAGCTCCGTGCCGGCAGGGCCGCTGATTCTTCCTACTTCCTGACCGTCCTTCATAGCAATGGCTTCAACGGTGAGATTGTTAGCTGCTCCTGCGGGAACGGTTAATTTTAACTTTTGATTGGTAAGATCAGGCRTCATATCCAGCTTCTCGATGTGAGCCTGAGCGACAGGCTCCATCCACACGGTTTGCCAAATACCGGAGACGGACGTGTACCAAATGCCTCCAAGCTTTTTCACCGTTTGCTTACCGACAGCTTGATCTTCACCCATATCCGTATTGTCCAGCACATGTACGATCAGTTCATTATCGCCAGCTTTTAGTTGATCGGTGATATCGTTCAACGTTTGCCCAGTAGGTAGCGCCTCTCCGACTTTAGCCGATTGGAACTGCCATTCCCCGTTCAGATTCTGCCATTTATCGCGAACGAGCTGCGGCCTAGGATATTCAGGCAGCACATGCTCCTTATCTACTTGGCTCGCCCATGGCGTCGTGATTTGATACGTAGAATCGTTTTTCAGCATTTTATCGAATGCCTGGACGACTCTGCCATCCTGATCCTCAAGGCCGCCTTGCCCGTCATAACTTGCCTTAACTAACCAAACATCCTTCGAATACACCGGATACTGGAACGTAACCACGATCGTGCTGTTATCACCTTGCTTAAGCGCTGCTGAAGCGATCGGCCAGTTGATGCCCATGACATTGACGTTAAAATGATTAACAAAACCTGCTGGAAGCGATTGCACTGGKTTATCCAGTTTAACTTCAGCCGTCGCCCCATCAACAGCTACGCTGCCCCCATAGGAGAATCCGCTTGGCGGGGTAAAAGCCTCAGTTGGTATGGCTGATTTCGGTACGGAAGGACTCGACCACCGCATGTGCAAATTAGAACCGCCGGTATTTTCAAAATATTCAACTTTAATTGCATATTTTTGCCCAGCAACTAGCTTAATTGGCGCTGCTACCTGCTCCTTATCCCAATCGTTGACCCAATGATCAATGACCAGTTTATTGTCAATCCAGAGCCGGAAGCCGTTGTCTCCAATGATTGAGAACGTGTAATCTTCGGAAAATTGGGGTTCAATGAACCCGCTCCAACGTACATTCACATTATCCTGCTGCCCGGTTAAAATCCCAAACGCTGGATCCAAATTGCCGAAGTCCAGATTGGGATCAAGTACGGTTGACTTTAACGTGCCAAAGTTAAACTGTGGAGAGCCCAAACTTGTATAGTACTCACCTTTTAAACCGTGAACGACAGGCTCATTCGCCATCTCCGCAGCTTGTGCTTGAAGGGTCATGAGCGGAGCCGTTGAGATTGTACCGAATGCACAAGCGGCAATAAGCAGCTTATTGAACGTTTTCTTTAACTTCATCCTATTCTAGCCTCCTGATCATATAAATGATGAATGGGCGAGAGTTTGTATGAGCCTCTCCTTTGTCTGCACATGAACTCCTTTCATCCTATTCATTGAAAGATTACAGATACATTATGTAACAATGAAGAGAGGAAGTATTTAGGTTATTCCGCCTTTTTTTACGTTTTCTTGCCTTTTCGTTCACGGAGTGTACTACAAATATAGAGACAAAAAAGGAGGCTGCTCAACGGCATTTTCTGCCGATCAAGCCCCTCCCTGCTGCTATTCACGCTTATTAACCTTTGATTATTTGGCAGTCAACAGTTTATAAATCAACATGGCCGCTTGGGCGCGATTCGTAGATTCCTTCGGATGAATGCCCTCTCCATAACCATCTACCAAGCCCATCTCCACGAGTGTTGTAACACTTTGTATCGCATACTCCGAAATGTCTGAAGTATCGTTAAACGAATCTACTAACGAAGTCCCTTTACTTGCTGGGAGCTTATTCAGCGCTTTCAAGGTACGAGCTGTCAGAGTCATCATGTCTTCTCTAGTCACAGAAGCTCTCGGATGGAAGTTATTATATTCGTCACCCTCTACAATGCCTAAGCTTCTCGCAGCGGATAAATGCTCATCGAAGTACTCACCTTGCTGCACATCGTCAAAGCGCTCGCCTGTTCCACCTTTTACTTCCAAAGCTCGCATCAGAAGAACCACAAAATCGGCACGTGTAACAGGCTGCCCTGGACTGAAAGTGCGCTCTGCCGTTCCATTGACAATTCCCTTCTCAGCCAGGTAGGCAATCGCCGTTTTGGCCCATGTGAAATCGCCAAGATCATCGAATGGGAACAAATCGTTAATCTCAACAGCCACTTTGGCATTCGACTCTTGATCCGTACTAGCTAGAATGGAATCGACCAATTTGACCTTGCCGATCGCAAGCTCCGCATTCCCGTCGTCTATCGCTTCAAATTTTAATTTGTACAAAATCTGTTCGCCATCGTCCCCCTTCGTTCGGCCTATGCGTGTATGTGCGAGTTGAATATGGTTATCTTTCACAATGGGGGAAACGGAAAATCCAGGAATCTCCGTAGTCGCTTCTTTTAATTTCAGCTGCTTTGGATTGAAGTCCAAATTGATTTCGTACGCGTAGACGTCTTTCAGCTGATGCCCCTTTATTAGTACTTCCACATTTTCTCCTTTGGACGGCTTTTCGGTAAGAACAGTCAGCGTGTAAGTGGGTGAGTCCTCTGCTGAAGCTGGTGCTGCTCCCCCTACTATCATCGTTGCAGCGAAAACGGTCATTAAACTTCCTGTCATTATTTTTTTTACTTTCACGTTGGAGTGCCCCTTTCATTTCATTAACTCCAATATAAAAAAATCTAGCAAACATGTATTTAGAATATCAGGTGTAAATTTGCTATTTTCGGATATTTTGAGGTGGAACGACACAACATCACGGATCTCTGAAACCCCAATCGCCTCCGCATGAAACACGAAAAAAGCCGGATACAGGAAACTGATTCCCTATCCGGCTACCTTTGCCCCCTATGAACATGTCGATTTGAATAATTCTTCGTGCCGAGCAATAACGATATCAATGATGCATCTATAAATTTCCGAAGCATATTCAGGGTTCAATCCATGTTGAGCCGAAAGCTTAGCGATCTTCTGAAACTGTTGATTTTCGCGGCTAACATCTTGCGAGTGCAAGTGA
>NZ_JBFTQB010000537.1:0-4443 GCF_056398785.1 Paenibacillus sp. 01T422
AGTTAAGCTGCACCTTAACCCCTATTTTCTCCAGCTGGGCGGCAATGACTTGAACGTTGTTTGCTTCCAGATTATCTGCATCCAGTGTGATTGCAAATCCTTGTGGATAACCAGCTGTCGCCAGCAACTGCTTGGCTTTCTCGATGTTGTATTCGTATGGAGCGATAGCCGGATCGTATCCGAAGTTTTCCTTAGGAACCAGCGTAGACGCACGTGCAGCATTGCCGTCCAATACGGTTTTAATCATCGTATTCACATCGATGGCATAATTAAGTGCCTGACGAACTTCCTTCTTAGCCAGTGGTCCTGCTTTCGTATCCAAGGAAATATAGAAGGTTCGGATACCAGGACTTGAAACGACTTTAAGTTCTGTTTGGCCTTTCAGCTGTGTTGCCACATCGGGCTTGATACCTGAGGCAATATCCACTTCTCCGGCTCTTATTGCCGCAGCCATATTTGAAGGATTCGGAATGATTTTGAAAATTAGCTTTTTGAATTTGGCAGCCCCCTGCCAATAGTCGGCATTGGCTTCCATCGTGATTTGACTATCTTTTTGCCAAGAAACAAATTTGAATGGACCTGTACCCACAGGATTTTTCGCGAAATTCTCATCGCCTTTTTCCTTGATGTACTGCGGAGGAACCATCGTGCCGCCGAACAATGTCATCTTGTTAGGCAATATCGGATCGGGACCATCGGTAATAATTTTTACCGTTTTGGCATCAACAACAACAACCTCTTTAACGGTTTTCAGCTCAACTATCGGTGATTTCGTATCCGGATTATTAAGACGATCTATACTGAATTTCACAGCATCTGCATTGAACGGCTCGCCATCATGAAATTTCACACCTTCTCTAAGCTTAAATTCCCAGGTCGTATCGTCCAGTGCCTTCCATTCAGTAGCTAGCGCTGGAACCAATTTGTTATTCTCATCACGTGTTACCAACGTATCAAACATGTTAATAAGAATGCCCATATCCGGTATTTTACCTTGCTTTTGCGGGTCMAGTGTTCCCGCGTCGATATCTTGCGCTACCGTTAACGTGTCCTTRGCCGGTTTGGATGAAACGCTATTAGCTCCTTTGTCAGCAGGAGCAGAGGAGCTGCCATTCGAGTTCGTACAAGCGGATAAAACGATTATCAAACACATGGCTGCTAGTAAAAGCTTTATTTTCACAATAATTCCTCCCCGAATTGGTCTTACTGAATTTGCTGATCCAACTGCGCCTTACATACCGTATATCTGCCTGCAGTTATAACTGCAGATGGCTTAATGAAATGTTCAGGTACAAGTACATGGCCTTGTGAGTCGCGATAATCGCGCCCCTCCGGCCGCTGGCCATCAACCCGAAACAAAGTTGCACGCTCCACAATCCCATTGAGGCTACACCAATTGTCCATCTGTAGAATCTGTGATGGTGCAATCGTTACTGCATCAATCACCTTCTCAAGTGGCATTCCGCAAGCCAGCAGCTTAGTCATTGTTGTTGATAGGTCATAAACTGGACCTCGGATATTGCGTATATGTACATCTGTGCTAATTGTATCCGGAACGAATCCGGCAGCTATGGCCTTGCGGCATACCTCATTATTGAAGCTTGCCGCCCCATGACCCACATCCAGCTTAACCCCTCGATCTATGGCTCTCAGGAGCGCCACTTCTGGTTTGCCACTCTTAAGCCATGGCGTTCCTATTTTTGCATGAAAACAATGGGTAATAACATCTCCTTCGTCCAAAAGATCCAAAACGCCATCAATAAGTGGAGGCGCTTCACCGATATGTACCATAACCGGCACGCCGGCCTCGCGAGCTGCAAGCTTGGCCAGTTGAAGCGGTTGGAGTCCCATTGATCCAACGATAGCACCGCTTGAACGAACCTTGATACCACAGACGAAGTCACGGTTATCGATGACGGCTTTCACCGTTTTATCTACGTGAATATAATCTAAAGTAGCCACCTCACGAAGATGAACCAGACCAATTGAACTAATGTTTAGCCATGCTTTAACTTCCGTCTGGAAGGCAGGAGCCACATACTTCTGCAGCCCAGGCAAAGTCGCTTCGCCGGCACTGCCTGCATCAACAACCAAATGAACGCCGCTCTCAATCCCTACTGCATCAGCTGTTACACTGAGGTTAGCGACTCCATCATATACATGTGTATGGAGATCGATCCATCCGGGACTCAAATAGAATTCAGGCTCCTGTGCTGAATGATCTGGGAGCGAGCGATCTAGTCGATAACCATCCCCCGTCTGCTTCAATAAGGCTTTGTACGTCTCTTGGCGCAATGGGTCTACTACTTTTACAAAAATCTCATCTTTCATAACTGTACACCTGCCTTCTCGTATAAATGACAAGCTGCGGAATGTCCTGGAACTATTTGTTGCAGTTGTGGCCGTACTGATCTACAAACTTCCATCACCTGCGGGCAGCGCGTATGGAACGGGCAACCTTGAGGGGGATTAGCGGGACTCGGGACTTCTCCTTGTAAAATAATTTTCTCCCGTTTAACGCCTCTCTTCGTAATAGGTGAAGAAGATAACAGCGCCTTCGTATACGGATGGAGCGGCTCTCGGTACAAGCTATCCTTATCTCCGATCTCCACCAAATGCCCCAGGTACATCACACCGACGCGATTACTAATGTGCTTGACTACGGATAGATTATGCKAAATAAACATATAAGAAAGGTTAAATTCTTTCTTCAATTCCGTCATCAGATTAAGAATCTGTGCCTGAATGGATACATCCAGAGCAGAGACAGCCTCATCTGCCACAATTAGCTTAGGGCTTAGTGACAGTGCTCGTGCAATACCGATACGCTGCCGTTGCCCACCAGAAAACTCATGCGGATATTTCCGCAAATCCTTCTGACGTAAACCAACAAGATCTATGAGTTGATTGACCTTCTCGGATGCTTCACTTCTGTTCATTATGCCGTTTATAAGCAGTGGTTCTGCGATAATGTCGGCAACGATCATTTTGGGATTCAATGATGCGTAAGGATCTTGAAATACCATTTGAAAGTTTCGACGGGTGCGGCGAAGATTCTTACCGTGCATTTTGGTTATGTCCTGCTGATCGAATAAAATGGTGCCTTCCGTCGGTTCAAGAACACGCATAATCATTCGGCCCAAGGTCGACTTCCCGCAGCCTGATTCTCCAACAATACCAAGGGTTTCGCCATATCCTATCTGAAATGAAACGTTATCTATCGCCTTCACGTGTCCGATTGTTCGGCGTATGAGTCCAGCTTGGATCGGATAATATTTTTTGAGATTTGAGACTTCTAACAGCTGATCGCTCATGATATCTATCCTTTCTTTTAGATTAGATCACACCTAGCGAACTGACCGGGCTTCACTTCGCGCAACTCAGGCATTTTGTGTATACAGGAGGGCTGTGTCCACTCGCATCGTTCCGCGAATCGGCAACCTACTGGATACTTGGATGAATCCGGTACTGTACCAGGAATCGAATACAGCATCTCTGTTTCTTCATCCAGCGATGGAATGGATTTCAGCAGTGCTTGGGAATAAGGATGAAGCGGATCCTCAAACAATGAATCGGCCGATGCACTTTCTACCACTTGGCCTGCATACATAACAACCACATGATCGGCGATTTCAGCTACTACACCCAAATCATGGGTGATCATCATCACCGAGGTATCGAATTCATCACGCATACGCTTCATTAGCTCCAGCACCTGGGCCTGAATCGTCACATCAAGAGCCGTTGTAGGCTCATCTGCAATCAATAGCTTAGGCTCGCATATCATCGCCATCCCGATCATTACACGCTGGCGCATGCCACCGGAGAATTGATGCGGGTATTCCTTCACAATGTCCGCTGCCCGTGCTACACCAACGAATTCAAGCATTTTAATGACCAATTCCAGCGCCTGCTGCTTCGATATTTTGCGGTGTCTGAGAAGAACCTCGGACATTTGATCACCAATTGTCAACACCGGATTCAACGATGTCATCGGCTCCTGGAATATCATCGAAATGTCATTTCCCCTAATCGAGGACAATTGATTCTCCGTCAACTCAAGTAAATTTTGGCCACCAAACCAAATCTGTCCATTTACAACACGTCCATGCGGCCTTGGAACCAACCCCATAATGGATAAAGACGTCATACTCTTCCCGCAACCAGATTCTCCTACGATACATACAATTTGTTTCGGATAAATAGTGAGATCAATGCCATCAACAGCATGTACCTCGACATCACCCTTGAGAAAATAGGTTTTTAAATTCTCAACCGATAGTAGTGGCTGAACCATCAAGTGCCTCCTTTATCCATCATTTACCGTAATCTTTACCGAAACCTCATCCACCCCGGCTGTATTAAGATCCAATGTAAACGATATGCAGTCAATTAAATTAAAAATTTTTAGATCATCTAATTTTTTTTCTTTTTAACTACTAT
>NZ_JBFTQB010000538.1:0-7083 GCF_056398785.1 Paenibacillus sp. 01T422
CCATAATACTGCTGTCCGACTAACATCAGCTTGCGCAGCGGATCCTTCTGCCAATCACTAATTTCCTGATGTATGATTTCTTCGATAGTCATGGCAGAAGCAGCACCGGCACGGAGAATGGCGGCAATATTCTGCATTTCCGGAGTCAATGTTCATTCACCTCATCTTAATTCAAGTAAGATGTTTTCAGCAGTTAGCTCAGCTTCAACAAATGTATTTTTATTGGCAAGTCGTCTGAACTCGGCGTTAACTGCCTGTTCAATGGCTTGCCAGTCCTTATAGCTAACACCAACAAGTAACTCTATTACCTGCCGCAATCGCTGCTCTTCCATACGTACCACTCCTTTATTAATCAAATGAAACTCCTGATCCCTTGCGAATCTGCTCCATAGCATAGCGAAGTGCATCCATCGCATGGTTAAAATCATCAATCGGCCTATTTAAGAAGCGCCCTGTCTTATCCTGATCCCACACGTAACTGGAAAGTTCCATGCTGACATTAGGACAACGAAATTTGTGGACAATGATCTCGTACTGCTGAAGATACTGAATACCGTTTATTACACTGTCCGGTCCTTTTTCCGCAGCACGAATCCGATTAATCCCATAGCCCCTAATCTCGTCGATGGACTTAGGCTCCGAAGAATCCGCAATAATCTTCTCTTTCGAGTAGCTTTTCTTCTTGATGATCTCCGCAATCTTGTCATTGGTCAGAGCCCCCTCGTAGTGTTCATCAAAGATGTAGATCTTCTTCAAGTCCTTATTGACTAGGGCAGCCACAAAAGCACTAGGGTCATTCGTATAGCCGAAGTCCAAACCGAATATAGCTTTGTAACCTGGCAGCTTGGCGATGTCCCGCCATTCAAACTCTTCTTCACACCAGTTCTCGAAGATGGCGCCTTCCGCAATCCCCCAGTTGCCCTCGCCTTCAACGCGGTAGCGCTTCGGCTTATGTTTCCTCATCCATTCAAACAATTCCCGGTCGTCGTCTCCCAGGAACTCATTACATTGAAACGTTGTCGTTAGCGCTAATGTATTAGGATTTGGCACATCAAAAAAACGCTGCTTTAACCAGTGGCGTTCATTCCACGGGTTAAAAGTCAGCGTTAATTGTTTGAAATATCCTTCTGGCAGCTCACCACGGATAGACATGTCGATCTTATCAAAGTCATCCTCATTTAATATCTGATAAGCTTCTTCAAACCAGGCCCAGCACAAATATCCCGTATCCACCGTAATCGAAGTGATGGACATCGGGTCGTCAAGGCCGCGGAAAAGGATCTTCTGGCCAGTTGGCTTATATATAGCCTCGAGCGGGCTTTTCTTAAACTGCCAGAGATGAGCTACACCCAATCTCCGAGTAGCCCATTTAAGCTGGGCAAACGTAGAATCTTTATGTGTATTGAATGTCTTCCGAATAACAAGCGTATTCGCAAGTGGCAACCTCATCATATGATAGATATGCCATAGCGCTGCAGTAACACTCTTCTTAGAACCACGGCCACCTTTAATAACTCGATACCGACCGCGAAACCGCCAAAAGTCTACATAACCCTTGCCAATTGTCTGCTGCAAGCTAACTTCACTCATGCAGGTCATCCTTAAATACGACTGGATCAATAATATTGCTGTTGTTCAAAGTGTTAACTTCGGCTTGAAGCTTCTGAATTCTAAGATCACGCTCAGCGTCTACAAATCGGTTCTTTAATTCGATCGCTTTAAGCTTCTTATCCTGGACCCTCGTCAATGCTTCCTCAAGGCGAAGAAGGTCATCGATTACCCTGATATCTGATTCCTCTATCTTCGTCGTAACAAGCTTATCTATCGGAACAACCACACTTCTGGTTTGACCCGTCTTCTCATCATGTACACTCTGAACATCCTTCACGGTGATTCTCTCCTGAAGGACCTTCCGCTGCTTTTCTGATAATGCATTCCTAAGTTTCTGAATCCGTTGCAGCATTCGGCGTTCCCTTATAGAAAGAAGTGTGATTGCCTCGTCCGCTTGTCTAATCGGATCAGTCTCAACCTGGCGAGCCAGCTCTTGCTCATCTTCTTCAAGCGTATCCATCCAAATGGATTCGAACTCTCCTGTTGTGACGGCTTT
This sequence comes from Paenibacillus sp. 01T422, assembly GCF_056398785.1. NCBI lineage: Bacteria > Bacillati > Bacillota > Bacilli > Caryophanales > Paenibacillaceae > Paenibacillus > Paenibacillus sp. 01T422. The sequence continues at coordinate 2,108 of NZ_JBFTQB010000538.1, forward strand.
CTTATTACCAAGTGGCCCACCATGACCCCCGCGGTTACCGAGGGCATTTTTACTCCCTTTCGGAGCTCCACCCTTATTACCGACGGCATTCTTATTACCTAAAGGAGCGCCAATTCGTTTAGTAACGTTACCTTTCTTTTTATTAGTAACGTTACCATTTAATAAAGCATCCCATTTATCCTGGCTCTTCCATTTCCGTATCTGAGTTTCCCCTAGTCCGAGCTCAGCAGCAAGGTCCTTGAGCTTTAACTTACCGCCGCTGCCAAGCCAAATCTGTAGAGCTTTGTCCCTGTCCGGGCTACGTTCTCTTGGCATTACATATCACCCACCTCCGGGATATAAGATCAAAATCAAATAAAAAAGAGAGTCAATTTGACTCTCACAATTAATCGCTACTACTGCTCTTTTTGAAGCTCCAGATCAATCTCAATCAACTTCTTCAGATCCTCAACCGACTTGATCTCAATGCGTCCATCCTGGAAGTCTTTAACCCAGCGAGCAATGCCGGCTTGTATGATTTTACGGTACTTTGACTTGGATTCCAGGATACCCTCGATCAACGCGAGCTCGTGTTTTAATAACAAAGCTTCATTCTCATTGTTCGTATTTTTATCTTTCAATTGCGAACACTCCCGACATTCGTTAGAATAGATATGAGATCATGCGTTCGCAAAACCGTGGCCACGGCAAACATGATCTCACCGGGAGTGTTCCGGTGCGTAAGGAGGACGTTAACGCGTCCTTCTTTTTATTTAGCTATCTTTTAAGACCTCAATAGAAATTTCTCAAAGAATACTAGACACATATAACACCACTTGTCTTGTGATAGATCCCACTACTAAAATGCCTATTTTTTCCATAAATGGTCCTTAGTCTAGCTAAATAAGGCTAGTAGTCCATCCCAAAATTAAACTATTCACGTACAATACACCATCTCGATAGGGAGGTGTCATTATTGAGTTGCTTTGATGATAAGAAACGGTGTAAAAAGAAAACAGTAATTGTTTGCCCTCCAAAAGGAAAAAGAAAGAAGCGTCGGCTTCGAGTAATTAAAAAAATTGTACAGGTATCATGTCCCCCACCTAAAGTGAATGTGACAACTCCGACGGTTGTTGGCCCTACGGGACCTCAAGGGCCTGTTGGTCCTGCCGGGGGTCCTCAAGGGCCAATAGGACCTGCTGGACCCCAAGGCCCTCCCGGGCCTGCCGGAGGTCCACCAGGACCTCAAGGACCACGAGGGCCTGCCGGGCCTGCTGGCGGTCCACAGGGACCAATAGGACCACAAGGGCCGCAAGGAATTCCTGGACCGGCTGGAGCAATGGGGCCACAAGGGGTTCCTGGACTGGTTGGACCAATGGGACCACAAGGCCCAGCTGGCTCAGAAGGACCAGCTGGACCAAGAGGACCGGCTGGAGGAGAAACTGGACCTGCGGGACCTGCGGGGCCAAGAGGATTTGAAGGTCCAGTTGGACCAAGAGGACCTGCGGGACCTGCGGGGCCAAGAGGATTTGAAGGTCCAGTTGGACCAAGAGGACCTGCAGGTACACCAGGAGCACAAGGAGCAACTGGCACAACAGGAGCTCCGGGAACGCCAGGAGCCCAGGGAGCAACGGGTGCAACAGGAGCTCCGGGAACGCCAGGAGCCCAGGGAGCAACGGGTGCAACAGGAGCTCCGGGAACACCAGGAGCCCAGGGAGCAACTGGCACAACTGGAGTTCCGGGAACGCCAGGAGCCCAGGGAGCAACGGGTGCAACAGGAGCTCCGGGAACACCAGGAGCCCAGGGAGCAACGGGTGCAACAGGAGCTCCGGGAACAACAGGAGCCCAGGGAGCAACGGGTGCAACAGGAGCTCCGGGAACACCAGGAGCCCAGGGAGCAACAGGTGCAACAGGAGCTCCGGGAACACCAGGAGCCCAGGGAGCAACGGGTGCAACAGGAGCTCCGGGACCTGGAGGTGGGGGATTAATTCCATTTTCAACGGGAATCATCCTCAGTGGCGCTACAGTAGTATCAGCTGCACCGATTTTAATGGGTTTTGGTAACCATACGGTTGAAGTTATTAACGGTGGTGGAGAATCAACTAGTCCACCTGAAGCAGGTGGTTTTGCCTTCCCAATCCCCTTTAATGGTACCGTTCAAAATTTACAAATAAGTGCAGATTTATTAGTTGCATCTGTGGTTTCTATCAATACTCTAGGTCTTCAATATGATTTTACAGTATTCCGGGCGCCATCAGTTCCTAATAATGGGATTGATCATATTTCTTCACCTTACCTGACAACTGCGCTGACTAGTTCAGTTAGATTTGGGTTTCCAAATAATATCATTACAGCGCCATTTGTTTCATGGGTAGGTTATCAGAAGTGAGAAGACATTTCCGATGGAGTACCACTGGCACTTCCTAGCCAGTGGTACTCCTCCATGCTTACTTCGAATCGAATTAAGTATCATAGAAAAAGAAATCTATGCAGCTTCAGCTCGAACTAAAAGGACTGGCTCAACACCAGTAAACTCATAAAACCGTTTCTTAATAACGTCACAGAAAACAGGATCTAACTCCAAAGTTCGGCATGTCCGGTCCATCTGCTCACATGTCAAAAGGGTAGAGCCACTACCGCCAAAGAAGTCCAAAACGATATCACCGCGCTGGCTGCTGTTCCCTATAGGAATCTGTAAGAGCTCCAGTGGCTTCTGTGTTGGATGAACAAATTTTGTAACATCACCCCGGGACACTTCCCAAATCGTCTCTGGCTCTAACAGCTCTTGTGGCAACCCGGCCTTCCAAATGGTCGTCTGCTTCCGATCCCCGTACCATGCCGGGGACTTACCCTTCAAATGAGCATAGAAAACAGGCTCATGCTTGTAACGATACTGAGACCAGCCAAAAGAAGCTGCGTTCTTTGACCAAATGCATTGTGACCTTACAACAATGCCGGCCGCGTTCATTGCATCCTCAAACTGCCGCTGATAAGAAGATGGATGAAAAACATAAATGGCTGCCTTTTGATCCATGACAGAGGCATAACAAGAAAAAACAGAATTCAAAAAGCCCACAAACTCCTCTGCGGGCATATCGTCATTCATAATTGTTCCTCGACCATCTGCAGCCAACCTGGCTGAATCGCTCTCCACTGCTACATTATATGGTGGGTCAGTAACAATAAGCGCCGCCTTAGCCCCAGCCATTAGCTTCTGTACGTCTTCAAGTTTAGTTGCATCACCACACACCAATATATGCCTACCAAGTTGCCACACATCGCCGTAACGAGTCTCGGGCTCTTTGATCTCATCCAAAGCACGCTGCACATCGAATTCATCCTCCTGGACCGGGGTAATCAGTTCAGTGTCTGAGTTCAAGCCGGGCAGCAATTGATTAAGCTCGTCCAATTGGAAACCAGCCTGTAAGGACAACTCCTCAATCGAATAATGAGCGGAAAGCTCCTCTAGAAGCGATGCAAGCAGCTCCTCATTAGTTCGGCCGCGTAAATGGCTCAGGCTAATCGTTAGAAGTTTAGATTCCTCATCGCTTGACTCTACGATGACACAAGTAATCTCTAGGAGCCCGGCTTCTTTAGCCGCCTTCCAACGCTTCTCACCCTTAACTATTGTCATATCACTCCGGACCAGGATTGGCTGCAGCACGCCATGCTTCCGAATGCTTTCAACTAACGATCGATAGATATGATCGTCCATCTCATTAGGGTTCCAGCCGTTGGGTTTTATGTCCTCCGTTGCAATAGTTTCGATTCTCAAAAAAGTTCCCCCTTGTGTTATGTCGGATTTTAGGTAAAAGAAAAAGCACCAGTGAGGTGCTTGAGCGGAATTGAATTTACTATTCACTTATAAGTGGCATTTGTACGACAATAATTGAGTATTCAATTTTATTTTCTTATAATGTACCAAGTTATTTTTCGGTCTTCTTAAAAAACCTATAAATCTTGTAACTAAAATATCTTTCTTTTTTTAACAGTTCAGAGAGTTCATTTAATTTAATTATAAGTAACTCAATTAATTCATTGAATAATTTCTGATATTCGATCAAGTCGTTATTGGATTGATCCGCCTCTTTTATTAAAGAATTAATTACTACTCTAGTCTGTTCGATATCTTTTAAAAGAGTATACACTTCCCAAAACTTAATTCGTGATACATTTTTCAAAAAGTGTACCAGCTTAAAACCTTCAGTTTCAAACAATTTCAAATTATAAACTTCAAAATTATATTCAGGTCGACCTGAAAAATTTAAGTTATTGATTCCTTTAATTGACAATCTAGCGGTATAAAAATTTGGTCCTATCGGGATCGATTTAAGTTCATCTACTTTTAGAAAATTTGTATTAATATCCGTAATAAATAAATCCAATAACCCTTTCTTCTCTTTTGATTTTTTTTTGAACTCCAAGAAGATAGCACCAAATACACCAAGAAAAAATGAAATAATTGCCACTAATAACTTTCCATCCTTTAATATTGCTTCCATCTTTCACCTCATGAGAAATAGTCAATATAAATCAATATTTTCCATATTAACACGTTCAATGAAAGAACGTCGATTAAATATTACAATTTTCCACGACTATTAATTTCAATATTTTTTTCAGATGCAAATACTGCTTCGACTTATTGATTTCAGCATCACAAAATGTAAAAACCTATCCCACAAGGAATAGGCTGTTCTGTAAATCCTCCGATATTTTCCTTTGAGCACGCATCACATACACCTCAACACTTCCTTTACTAATCCCAAGCATCCCAGCAATCTCACTGAATGAAAAGCACTCCCCATGAGCCAGTACGTAGCACTCTCGCTCCCGTTCGCTCAACCTAGACAATGCATCTTCAATCTGAAACCTCTGCCAATCCGAAAGATTAGCCGGGCTGCCTGCCGAACTCTGCGTGATGTACGCTTGCATCCGGACCGGATCCATGAGCTTCTCCCGTTGATACGCTGCCCGCCGCTCAATTCCCCTCTTAT
>NZ_JBFTQB010000539.1:0-4423 GCF_056398785.1 Paenibacillus sp. 01T422
GTTCGTCATGCCAACGGTTATCGTTGGCGAGGATGGCAGACCGGTAGGACTTGTTGAATCCGGCGATGCGGTCATCTTCTTCAACTTCCGTCCGGACCGTGCGATTCAGCTTTCTCAAGTCTTCACGAATGAAGACTTCCGTGGCTTTGATCGTGGTCCTAAAGTGGCTAAGAACTTGTACTACGTATGTCTGACGTTGTTCAGCGAGTCAGTAGACGGTTTCGTAGCTTACAAACCGAAGAATCTCGACAACACGCTCGGCGAGGTGTTGGCTCAGAACGGTCTGAAGCAGCTTCGTGCAGCGGAAACTGAGAAATATCCGCACGTAACGTTCTTCTTCAGCGGCGGTCGCGACGCGGAACTTCCAGGTGAAACTCGCTTGCTGATTCCTTCTCCGAAGGTTGCTACATATGACCTTCAGCCAGAGATGAGCGCTTACGAGTTGGCTGATGCCGTAGTTAAAGAGGTTGAAGCAGAACGTCATGACGTGATCATTCTTAACTTTGCTAACCCTGACATGGTTGGTCACTCCGGCTTGCTGGAGCCAACGGTGAAAGCGATCGAAGCGACAGACGATTGTCTGGGTAAAGTGGTGGAAGCGATTCTCGCCAAAGGCGGGGTGGTCTGCATCACAGCCGATCACGGAAATGCCGATGTCGTCACGAATGCGGACGGTTCACGCAATACAGCACATACAACGAATCCGGTCCCTTTTATTGTTACGGACAAATCTGTTACACTAAGAGACGGCGGAATTTTGGCAGATATTGCCCCAACAATGCTCGACTTCTTAGAGGTTAAACTACCGGAGCAAATGACCGGGACTACAATCCTTAAGAAATAGCAACCAAATTAATTATATAAAAGGAGTGTTTTCTACAATGACTATTATTTCTGATGTTTATGCACGCGAAGTATTGGATTCCCGCGGTAACCCAACGGTTGAAGTTGAAGTATATCTAGAGTCCGGCGCTTTCGGCCGTGCTATCGTTCCATCAGGCGCTTCCACAGGCGCATACGAGGCTGTTGAGCTTCGTGATGGTGACAAAGGCCGTTACCTAGGTAAAGGTGTTCTGAAAGCCGTTGAGAACGTAAACGAAATCATCGCTCCTGAAATCATTGGTTTGGATGCACTTGATCAAGTTGGCATTGATACAAAAATGATCGAGCTAGACGGTACTCCGAATAAAGCAAAATTAGGCGCTAACGCAATCCTAGCTGTTTCCATGGCTGTAGCTCGCGCTGCTGCTGACGCTCTGGATGTTCCTTTGTACACATACCTTGGTGGATTCAATGCCAAAACACTTCCAGTTCCAATGATGAACATCATCAACGGTGGGGCGCATGCCGACAACAACGTTGACGTTCAAGAGTTCATGGTTCTGCCAGTTGGCGCTCCTACTTTCAAAGAAGCTCTTCGCATTGGCGCAGAGATTTTCCATAGCTTGAAATCCGTATTGAAAGACAAAGGCCTTAACACAGCTGTTGGCGACGAAGGCGGATTCGCTCCTAACTTCACATCCAACGAAGAAGCGATCACAACAATCCTTACAGCGATTGAAAAAGCTGGTTACAAACCAGGTGTTGACGTATTCTTGGGTATGGACGTTGCTTCCACAGAATTCTTCAAAGACGGTAAATACGTACTTGAAGGCGAAGGCAAATCCTTCACATCCGCTGAGTGGGTTGACTTCCTTGCAGCATGGGTTGATAAATACCCAATCATTACAGTTGAAGACGGCTGTTCCGAAGATGACTGGGAAGGTTGGAAGTTGCTTACTGAGAAATTGGGTAACAAAGTTCAACTCGTTGGTGACGATCTGTTCGTTACGAACACTGAGCGTCTTTCCACAGGTATCGAGCAAAACATCGGTAACTCCATCTTGGTAAAAGTTAACCAAATCGGTACGCTTACTGAGACTTTTGATGCGATCGAAATGGCAAAACGCGCTGGTTACACAGCGGTTATCTCCCACCGTTCCGGCGAAAGCGAAGACAGCACAATCGCTGATATCGCAGTAGCTACAAACGCTGGCCAAATCAAGACAGGTGCTCCTTCCCGTACAGACCGCGTTGCGAAGTACAACCAACTTCTTCGTATCGAAGACGAGTTGTTCAGCGTAGCTCAATATGCAGGTAAAAAAGCTTTCTACAACTTGAGAAACTTTAAATAAGTTGGTTCATAATATAGGGATCTTTGAACGTAGTTCAAAGTCTCTCCGATTATAACTAAATAACAGCTTAGGCAGACGATGACTTCGGTCATCATCTGCTTATGCGACCGAGGGGGTCATTGTAATGAGCAATTGGGTGAAGACTATTTTATTTCTAATAGGTTCCGCATTGCTCACGCATTGGATCCCCTCATCTTTTTTCCGTAACCTGGATACCATGGTTCATGAGTTTGGGCACGCGGTGGTGACGTTGGCGCTATCTGGTCAAGTGCAGCGCATTGAGCTGTACGCCAACCATAGCGGTGTTACGCTTTCGGCGATCTCCCAGGCCAGATCGTGGTCGATCATTCCTGTGGCTTTGGCCGGGTATATGACAGCTTCCGTATTTGCGTGGTTCCTGTTCTCAGCATTTGCTAGAGGGAAGCAGCAGGTTGGTTTTCTGGTCATGATCGCGATATCCACCATTTCGTTGCTCTTATTCGTTCGCAATGGCTTCGGCATCATGTTCTTAATTGGCTTTATTGCCTTGACAGTTATCATGATGGCTATTCCGCTCAAGTGGCTGCGCAATTTCTATTACTTGCTGCTAGCTTTCTTGTGTCTGGAAGAGTCGGTGTTCGGACCTATTTATTTGATCCAAGCTGCGTCGCGAAATTCACGTCAGGCTGGGGATGCTACGAATCTGGCGCTTCATACGGGGGTTCCGACCATGGTATGGGCCATTATCTTTACGCTGTTTGCGCTATGGTGTGCGAAGCAAGCCGTTCAGGCTTTTCTTGGGCGGAACAAGCGGTCAACAAGCGCTAATCGCCAATCATCCGCGTATTCCTATCGTGACTAAACGGTTCAAAACGTCCAAATACCTCTTTTGTTGTATTCTAGGACGAACTGTGTTAAAATACTCATGCTAGTTGTATAAGCAAAAGTACAGGCAATTGGGGTGCTAATAAACATGTTAATCTTTATGAAAATTTTGTTGATCATAGCTTCGGTCGGATTAATTGCGATTGTTCTTCTACAAAAAGGTAAGAGCGCAGGGTTGTCTGGTGCCATTTCCGGTGGTGCGGAGCATTTATTTGGTAAACAAAAAGCACGCGGTTTGGAACTTTTCTTGTCCCGTTTCACGATGGGGCTTGCTGCTGCATTTTTCATTCTTTCCGTTGTTGTAGCATACGTAGTGAAGGCCTAACACACATAAAACGATAACAGCAGGGGAAATCTACTCCTGCTGTTTTTTCATTTTAAACGGGCCTATAGGTAGGAGATGTTTACCATCGAAAGCAAAGTTTACAAATCGACCGAGCCTTTTTTCTGGACAGGCAATGGGGCGAAGCAGACAACGGGCATATTAATGATTCACGGGTTCACGGGATCGCCCTCCGAATTTCGACGGATTGGGTATGAACTGCGGGATGAGGGCTACACCATCCAGGCCGTGAGGCTTCCCGGACATGGGACGTCACCAGAAGATATGATACGAACCGGATGGACGGATTGGTATGGGCATGTGCTGGAGAATTACGACGCGCTTGCGGCGAAATGCAAAAATGTCGTCGTGATGGGGCATTCGATGGGCGGTCTGTTGGCCCTGAAGCTGGCGGTCGAACGTCAAGTGGCAGGTGTGATTTCGCTTGCTACGCCGATTTTCCTTACGTCAAAAAAATCTGCGCTAGCTGTCATTGTGCAGTATTTTATCAAATACATAAATAAGAAGCCCAGAACACTCTCCACGCAATTAGATGAGTCATGTGCATATACCAAAACGCCGATTCGCTGCGTCGTTAGTTTGAGAAAGCTTTTAAAACATGTGAAAAGTTTGCTGCCCCAAGTGGATGTGCCGATATGGATCGGGCAGGGGGGCAAGGATGGAGTCGTCCATCAGGGAAGCGCAGCGTTTCTATATGAACGCATTCGCTCCAGAAGTAAAGAGCTTCGTTTCTATGCGAAGTCATCGCACGGTTTGCTGCTGGATCAAGAGAGAGAGCTTGTTTATGCCGATATTGCGGCGTTTATCCTTTCTCTACAAGTGGCATACTATGGAGTAAAGGAACAGGTACGGTGAGTGTAAGAACGATGCTCAACAACAACAAGAAGGTGAAGAGAATATATGATAACAAATCAAGATATTATTAGTTTGATGCAAGATGAGGCTTATAAGCCCATGTCCTATAAAGAGCTCGAAAAGCATTTCCGGATTGCAGGAGCAGAAGAGTTCAAGGATTTTATTAAATTATTGAACCAACTAGAGG
>NZ_JBFTQB010000540.1:0-6501 GCF_056398785.1 Paenibacillus sp. 01T422
ACAATATCATCAATATATGTATTAGACTCCTTTGGTTTAACCATTGGAGTATATGAAATTGGCTGTTCATTCATATTATTAAACTGATTTGATTCTAATCTGTCATAATTGAACCAATAAACATACTTATACGCAAAGCAAAAAAGAATAATAAAAATAAAAAGTATTAATATACTTCTCATGAAATTTTCATTAATATTCATTTTTTTTCATCCCCACCTTAAAAGATCGGTCGCTACGGCGGTTTCTACCGCAATATTCATGTCGCTTATTCAGGGCTTATTAAACATTATTGTTCTTACGTTAGCGGAAATCACGACTGATCAGGATATTGACCAAAAATTAGTGAATTAACTTAGCAAATACTAAAAATACGTTCAATGAATAAATTTGATGGATGAATCCCTAGAGGATTGAATTAATATTCCATTGTCGGACGTGAGTATACGCGAGATAGTTTCCGCTACTTCAAGCACCAAGCCACCTGAACCACCTAGCAGTATAAGTCCGTAGTCATCGTTTTCGCTAAGCTTGCACACGAGCGACCCATTCAACACTTTTACGCTGACGACAGGCGTTGTCAATACGAGTGGATCTCCCCCGTTCGAATCAGCTTTATAAAGCTCGTATAGATTACCATCCTTCTTGGTTGTGTAAAATACGTTGCCGTTGATGCTGTCAAACCATGACACTGTATTGTCGGACAGTTTCATTTCACCCGTCCCGTCCAACGTAGACGAATACAAAGCTTTGTCTTTATCTTTTACATAGTATAGGTTGTTATTGATAATTCGGAACCAGTTGACACTTGTGTCGACGATCATAGTGCTTTTATTCGTTTTCAGGTTGATTTTGTAAATTTTATTTACGTCGGATTGGACGTGTGATGCTAGCACGTAAACATCGTCTCCGATTACGGATGTCGAGAAAGTAGTTGCAACGTCTTCAATATCTCCGCTATATGTGACATGAGAGCCGTATAACACGCCTGGATCTCCGACACTCTTACGGTTTGTTCCATTCAGCCCTGGTAGTAACAAATACAAGTTGCCTCTTTCGTATGCCGCAGCGCCTTGAAGAACAATCAACGTGCCGTCAGGCGTGTCGTGGAAGTCCAAATATCCTGAGAGCATCAACTCAGCTTTCCCGTCGTCACTGATTTTCACGAACTTGTCGCTACCCGTTACACCTCCTCCAAGGTGATAGGTAAACCAGAGCGTGTTCTCACGGATTTGAAAGGATAATACCCTTGGCAACCTATCTGAGGTTCCAAAGTTATAGGAATAAATCTCTTCCTTGTCGGACGGCTTCTCCACAGGAGCCCGATACAGATGGTTCGTCGTGTCAGTTGTCTCGACAAAATAATAATAACCCTTGAAAAGGGCGACATCATTCTTATCGGCATATGCTGGAAGATCGACATTATTCATCTGTGGGTTATGGGACGTGATACTAAGTCCGCTGGTATTGTCCCAATTGTAATCCCATCCGAAATCGTCATGCGCGAAGCGCCATGTCATAGGGAAATACGTGACGTCTCGGAAACTTAACAAGGGATACTTTTCTTTTGTATTGTCAATTTCTTTACCGTTTATCGAAACAGTCGATGCGGGCACCTCAGCTACATAGGTAGCCGCATTACGATGATCTGAATTATATGGCACATATGAAGAGGTCACCTGTTTTTGCTTGATGTTCAAACCTTCATCTGGTGACCAATTTGCTTCCAAGCCAAGCAGTCTAGTATCATACCACGTCATTGGAAAGTAAGTGATATCGCGATAAACCAAGAGCGGGTATTCTCGGAACTGATTTTCAACCGTATGACCGTTCAAGTTTACCTCGAAGCCTGGCAGCGTAACACTCACGCCTGCAGCTAGAGTGCTCCCCGAAGGCATCAATAAACTCATACATAATGAAAAAAAGACCGAGTATCCAATAATTTTCTTTCTCATCGTGCTTCATCTCCTTTCAAATAACTAGACGGTAACAAATTGTAAAAAGTTGTGTGAGCCGCTAAGGAGGTTTGTCATCAAATTATCTATTACCAGGTCCAATCTGTCCGTTAGTTCAATAATCCCCCGACATAAGTCATTGGTTATAATTATGACATCAGGATAAAGAAAAATGGCCTTCAACCATGAAAAGGCGGTTAATTTAAACCAATTAATTTTTAATATAAAGACCTCTTTCATTGCTCATTGTAAACCAAGTGAAAGACGTCTTTATTATCTGAATTGACTAGGTAAAGGCATATTAATATCTGACAGGTTGGGATGTCATTGGAGCGCCTTCTCTTATGATACTCAAACCACCACCCGTGGAGAAATTAATGTTCAAGTTGAAGGCATCGTGTGCAAAGAATAGTATGGGAAAAGGCGAGGAGGGTGAATAGATTCTCATCCCGTTTAAATAGACCGCAAATCCGGGGATTTCGGTGCTCACAGTTTTATTGTTAGCCGCCTGTACAGCTGGCGCAGTATCTGAAAGCAAAATGCCCAAAGCTAATATAGAAACGATAAGATATTTACACCATTCTTTCATAAATCGTATCCTCCTTAATATGACTATTCAACTTGGATCTGAAAATCTAAATTGATTTTATAATTCAACTTCTACATAAAAGAATTAATTGTAAATGATACAACAAAACAGATGAACCATGGACATTACCTATTGCAGTTCCTCTTGATTAACCAGTGCCTATTTATTTTCTTCCTTATTCAATATCGTAGATTTGATTATTAAACGATAACCGCTATATGAAAGCTTCCGTTATTACAGCGTTCCCATACTACTCTGGATGCCTTGTGATCTTTACTCAACGAAATTTCATATTGAGAGTCACCCGTTTTTATATCCCTCAACTTAATAATTCCGTTTTCCCCATGATTTGAATGGTTTTATTGCTGCGTCATAAACAAAGAATCAACACTATGTCGACTGCCCCTCGAAAAGTCTAACGATTTCACCCCTTAGCTTCTCATCCACAATATTTTTAGTTTTATCAACCGGTGTAACTCCATTCTTGTCTTTCGTCTGTGTCTTCGCTCCATTACTCAACAACAATCGGATTACCTCGACGTTTCCTTCCATTGAATGCTGATTGAATTCCACGGCGTAAGATAGCGCTGTATTGCCTTTCTCATCGGCTGCATTGACATCCGCATTGGCATTGATCAACATTTCTACCATTGTATAAATACCCTGAACAGAGTCATTGCCGTAAGGATTAACCGCTCTCATAAGCGGAGTAATTCCCGACCAATTACTCTTCGGCATTATTAAGGGATCTGCACCGTTCTCAAGCAACAACTGAACAATTTGCCGTGATTGTGGCGTACTCATATTCACAGTTGCTAACAACGCCGTTTCACCATCCGCGTTCGCAGCGTTCACATCGGCTTTATATGCTATAAGATTTTTTGCAATTTGGACACTCTCATCAGTTAATCCAGAATTGGCAAAAGGATGAAGCGCCGAAAGCAGAGCTCCCCCGCCTAAATTCGGATCGGCTCCCATCGCAAGCATCTTGTTAACCAAACCAAGCTGTTTTTTGCTCGCTACTTGCATGAGTGGGGTCATTCCATTAGCACTTACATTAACCTTGGCTTTAGCATCCAGAAGACTTTCCGTTAAATAAATGGCGCGTTCCGCAGCATAATGCAGCGGTGTGTAGCCATTGGAGTCATCGACGATATTGAAATCGGCTTGATTTTGAATTAATAGGTCGACTAAATCGGCAACATGCGGATTGTCCTGAAACATATGCGCCATTTTGAAAATCTGAAGAAATACTAGGTTGAGATCGGTCCGATCGGTTGTTGCTRTCGCATCGACTTGTTTTTTAGTCTCGGTCAGATCCCCGTGCCCTGCCGTTTCAAATAATTTGAGGGCAGTCATCTCAATTCGCGTTTGAAGCTGTTCTATTGGCGTACTGTACTTTATGGAGATTTGCTGTTCATTCTCATTGAACTCCACTTGGGCTCTCATACTTTCAGCAACGAAACGGATTGGCACGTAAGCATGTCCGTTATAATTTAGAACTGTGTATTCACTATCCATTTGCTTAGCAACCCCATTAAACAGAAATTTCACTTGGTACTTAATAGCTTGAATACCATCAGATGCATAGACAGCCGTAGATAATGTAATACCAGCACCTAAAATCATCCCAATCACTATTTTTTTCAATGTATACTTCATCCTCCTAGATAAACTAAAGCCCACATAGTCCAAAAGCGTCATATTACTTATTTGTGTCATCAAACAATATTAGATGGTTCAAAAACCACCCGTATCTGCCTTTTAAATTTTAACGTCCAACTAATCACAAGCACTAAAATAGGAATCATTACAACCAGCAACCCTATTCTCAGAAATAAAACGATCTCTTCTTCTAAGAGCATTCACCATCACTCCTTCTCGTTTAAATAACAAATRATCCCAATTGTTTAGACGCTGCAAATACACTGATAGTTGCATATAACTCCAATACAATTGAAAAAAGTGGTAGCTTAAACTCAAGCTACCACCACGCTCTACTGCCCGTTACTTTAATGGAAAACGGCAACCGATCATATACCAGATGCCGTCATGTCGTGATTGAACAAACGTTCTGCGTTAGTTGAATCAAATAAATCAGAAAATGTGATAAAAGCATCGTGCTCATAATAATACAAAAATGCTCTAAGCAAATCGAATTCCGAACATTTCGGACGTTGCTGGTTTGCATTAGCAACTACACCTTGAATATCCTGAAAACTCTGCCATTTCCTTAAAGTAGTTTTGTTGATGTATGAGCGTCGCTGGGCGCCCGTGCTACTTCAACAAAACAACCGAGCGATCGTCCGCCATCGTCATGATGATCTGACCATCATGAGCGAAAATGCTGGAAACTGATTTCGCCACTTTCGTCAACAGCTTTCCAGATGGATCCAATAGAATAAATCCATCATAGCCAACATCAAAAGGCTTGCAGATCAACCAATTCTCCACGACCTGAACACTTTGCAGCGCTTCCGGTAGAATTTGCTTGTCAACGCCATCTGCCTCGGCTTTGAACAGATGACTGAGTCCTTGCTCGTCACGAGATAAGTAATAGAAGCTGCCATCGGTGCTGATATTCYAGCTGGAGGCTGAACGAGACGACAACCTACGCTCGTTCGTTCCATCAAGATTGGAGCTATACACATAACTGTCATCCTTTTTGATATAGTAAAGCTGAGTTCCTCTCGCAGCAAATTGGGTGATGGCGTTTTGGACCACTTTGACAGTCTGATTCGACGTTACATCTATTTTGAAAATATAATTACTCATATTGTTGGCAAATCCAATCTCGGACGCCATGACATAAACATCGTTGCCCCTGACTGCCGATGATGCAGTTCTTGCAAAGCTTGTCGCGCCGCCATCCGGTGCATGCCATCCATACAAAAAATTCGGATCTCCGATCGATTTGGCTTCATTTGAGCTTCCCGGGCGGACAAGCCTCAAATTATTGCGGCTCGGAGGCACGGAATAATCCACAATAACAGTGCCAATCGGCGAATCCTCAAAATCCAAATAACCTACGTGTTCGAGCGACGCGTGGCCATCCGGATAAATCCTGCCATATTCATCGTGACCCATAATGGCGCCGCCTAAATGAAAAGTAAACCATAGCTCATCGTCATTTCTGATCTGAAAGCCCATCATATTTTGCAAGCCATAAGCAGTTTCAATATCATACGTGTACACAAGCTCTGTGGCAGCTAAATCGCTAACTGGCGCTCGATAAATTTCATTCTTGCTGCCACGGGTCAGCGTATAGTAGTAATAGCCGTTATATAGAGCGACGCTGTTCTCACCAGCTTCAGCCGGCAAACCGATCGGCTCTAGCTGTGGATTGTCAGAATTAATAGCCAGACCCTCAGCTGCATCCCACGCATAGTTCCAGCCAAATTGCTCATGAGCGAATTCCCAGGTTAAAGGGAAATAAGTTACATCCTTATAAGTCAATAGTGGATAATCCTGTTTTGCGTTATCAATCCTCTGACCATTTATGCTAATGCCAAACGAGGCTATCGAAGCTTTATTGCTTGAGGCGTTCTTCTGATTCGTCTCATATGTATCATAGGTAGCAGTTACTTTGTCTTTTTGAATCGCCAGCCCGTTCTCTGCAGACCAGTTGGACACGAGGCCGAGAAGCCGGCTATCCGACCAGGTCATCGGGAAATACGTAATGTCCTTATAAACGAGCAGTGGATACTGCCGATATGAATTGTCTACAACATGCCCGTTCAGCTTGACTTGAAAATGGGGCAGCGTCACTTTCACGCTGGTCTCTGCTGCTTGGCTTTCATCCGGGAGTATCATCCAACATACGTAAGTCGTTAGACTAAGAAGGCAAATCTTTTTCCAATTTCTCATCACATCAGCTCCTCATAATATTATTTGGAAAATAAATCCATATACCACGAATAAGTAGACGCAACAGAGCTGTAAAAGTTGCATACATAC
>NZ_JBFTQB010000541.1:0-4422 GCF_056398785.1 Paenibacillus sp. 01T422
CCCCTAGCGGCAGGGCGACCCCTAGCGGCAGGGCGATACCCGAAATAAAATTCAACGCAATTAAACAGGCAATTACCGAAACGGAAAATATGATATTTTGTTTCACGATCGAATTCGTTCGTTTTCCAAGCGCAATCGCCGCAGCGATGTTTTAAATTCCGTCATTCATAAATGAATGAATGTCTAATGACACAAATCTCCCTACATTAATGACACAAATTTCCCTACATTAATGCGTAGATATTCTCTTTCTTAGGGGGATTCACTTTTATTAATAAAATGGACAATGCTAAAGTTGCGACTGCCCGTCGCACACACAAAAAGCTGCCTCGATGGCAGCTTTTTTATTGAACTCATGAATCTTATTCATTTACTGATTAAGCAAGTGAATTAATAAGTTTGATTTTCTAACCCTCAATTTTTTTTGTCGAAGCCATGGAATAAATTTGTTGTTTTTTGTCCTTATGGTCTGTTCTTTTAAGCAAGGTTCTTCTACTATTGTCGATTGAAATAAATATACAAAATGCTCCAAGAACAATCAAGACGATTGTAGTTATCGGAAACAGTAAATTCATTTTCAAAACTCCTCACCGGATATAATAACGATAATCATTATCATCATTATATCCGATTTCCACGAATATTCAATCCGTTCATTCTAAATATTTCCTAGTTCCTGCACGTGGATAAAAAAGTTGGCTTCAGGAAACATTAATAACTAATGAATGCCATTTTGAATCACAAATTGTCGCGTATTAAAAACATAAATCGGAGCAAAGGCAAAATTGGAGGATTCTATGTTCTACTTGTACAGTTTTACACTCTTATTCGGAGGTCTATTCATTATCAACTTTATTTTTTCTTATCAAAACAAGCATCGATGTCTATTTTTGGTCTACTTTAAAGTTTCAACTGCTAATGTTGCCTCTTTTTTTAATTGCAAATATGTGCATTGGCTACGGTGTCAGATTTGGCTATAAATCCACCGAAAATTTAAGCTAAGTTCTTGTAGCTGCGAAGTGTTTGGAGATCTTGATCTCATTAATAATGGGGTACTTATTTCTGAAAGAGATACCCAATTGGAAAACCTGGCTCGGTTTAGGTGTTATTGTGATTGTGATCATGAATCAAAAATGACCCCCTATTAAGATGCAGGTCTCACGATAAGTTCGCCTGCATCTTTTTTTCATGAGACCCGTACATCATAGTCGCTCATTCTATTTCACAGGTTGTACATATACCTATTTCTTTTATTCAAAAAGTTGTACCATCGTTTTAACGGTGGTTGTATTGGAACAATACCTCCCTCATGTTCATATCAAACATTGGAAAACGGGCGGACGATTGGATGCCAAGTCCTTCCTGCTAATCATGGCCATGTCGCTGCACAATCATCCTGAAGGGTTTATCCATTGGAGTCAGCTATGCCAGTCTGGTTGAAAACTTAGGAAACGTGGTTGCTCTCTCTATTGGATTGCAAAATGCGCCGGAAGGCTTGCTTATTGCCTTGTTTCTTACAAATCAGGGAATACGCTCTCGTTCCGCCATTGGAATAGCTGTACTTACCGGTTCTATTGAATGGATTGCGTGTCTCTTTGGCTTCCACTTAACCTCATCTTTTTCAAAAATAATTCCATATGGACTTGCCTTTGCCGCCGGTGCGATGCTATTCATCGTATATATAGAATTAATTCCCGAAACGCATGGTCATGGGCACGAAAAAGAAGCCACATTCTCATTTATCCTTGGACTTTTAATAATGATTTGCCTACTCGTTTGGTTTGAATAATTTCTCGTTGACGTAATAATCTCAATCCATTAAGAATGACTAGGATCGTGCTTCCTTCATGCCCAACCACACCTAGAGGAAGAGCAATGCCTTGGACGAAATTGGCCACGATTAACGTGATGATAACGGTCATAGCAAAAATAATATTTTGTTTGATGATAACTTTTGTTCGTTTGCCAAGTACAATGGCTTCAGCAATTTTCCCTATATCATCATTCATTAACACCAAATCTGCTGTTTCAAGCGCCGCGTCGCTTCCAGCTACCCCCATAGCAACTCCAACGGTAGCCGTTGCTAGGGCTGGAGCGTCATTGACGCCATCACCGACCATCGCTATGCTGCCGAATGTTTGCTTCAGCTCCTTGATTCGGCTCGCTTTATCTTCCGGCAATAAATCGGCGTAAACCCACTCAATCCCCAGTTCTTTACCAATTGCCTCAGCAGTTTGTTTMTGATCGCCTGTTAGCATAGCAACTTGAACACCTAATGCTTTGAGCATGGCGACTGCCTGTTTAGCCTCAGAGCGAATTTTGTCTCGTAAGGCAATTACACCGGCAACTCCCTGCGAATTGTGCATCACCGTTACGGTCTTCCCTTCACGTTCCAGTCTGTCAATGACTGTCTTCAATTCTTCCGTCCTAAACGCATCATCCAGAAAGGCTGGTTTCCCTATTTTCCACAAATCCCCTTTCCATTGTGCTTGAACTCCCCAACCTGTAAGTGTATGAAAATCAGATGGGCGATCAAATGCTGCCCCTTGTGCTTGAGCTTCAAGTACGATGGCTTTGGCTAACGGGTGTTCCGACAAGCTTTCCATCGATGCGGCGATGCTCAGCATTTCGGTTTCGTCTAATTGTTGGAATGAAAGAATATCCGTGACTACGGGTTTTCCTGATGTCAATGTTCCAGTCTTATCAAATGAAATAGCCTTGATTGTTGCAAGATTTTCAAGATGTGCACCTCCCTTAAAAAGGAGCCCCTTTCTCGCACCATTAGATATGGCCGACAGCATAGCAGGCATAATGGAAGCGACCAGCGCACAAGGTGACGCTACAACGAGAAACACCATCGCTTTGTAAAAGGTTTGATACCATGCTAAGTGGAATAACAGAGGAGGAACAACGATCAATAGCAAGCAAATCAAAATGATGGACTTCGCATAGATGCGTTCGAACTTCTCCATAAACAGTTGAGAAGCAGGCTTTTCGCTTTGTGCTTCCTGCACAAGACGAATGATTTTGGCGAATAAGGTGGATTCACTTAATTGACTGACTTCAATAAATAGAGCCCCTTGGCCATTCAGCGTTCCGGCAAACACTTCATCTCCTTTACCTTTATCCACCGGAACCGATTCGCCCGTAATAGAGGATTGATTCACAGCAGATGCCCCTTCAAGCACAACACCATCAGACGGAATACGTTCTCCGGGTTTGACCAAAACGATATCCCCAACCGTCAAAGCTTCAATAGCAACAATCGTCTCGATACCATCCTTAAACAATACAGCAGTCTCCGGCTTCAAATCCATCAACGAAGAAATGTCTCTGCTGCTCCGATCCATGGTGTAAGTTTCCAAAGCTCCGCTGAACGAGAAAATAAAGATAAGTACCGCACCTTCTGTCCAATACCCGATGCTGGCTGCGCCGATAGCTGCAATGATCATCAGCAAGTTAACGTCAAGATCGCGCTCTGCGATAAGGGTGTGCAAGCCTTCCTTGGCCTTCACAAATCCCCCCACAGCAAAGGCGATCAAATAGAAAACAATTGACCATAAATGAGTACTACTTCCTATCCCCCATGCAATAGCAATGAATATCCCACTTGTTAAAGCTGCCATACCTTCCCCGTAACGATTAAACCATTCTCTTCCTTCTTTATCTTTTATTTTGGAAAGGTTAACCTCCTGTTGTTTGGCGTAGCCATCTGCCGTATGAAAATCCGGTCTCATAACCATCACTCCTCCTCATTGAGAATGAAATCCATTATTAACTCCCTTAAAACAGCACATGCTGCTCCATTAAGGAGCAGCACGTTAAACGAGAATGATAATCGTTTTTACTTTATTCAACTTTTTTGCCTATACCTAACTTTATAATAATTATTATAATTTAAATTGCGATAAAAATAAAGCGCATTTTCTTTCCCTAGTGAAACTTTTTGTTGTACAGGCAATTTTATTGGTGTAGGATAATATTGTAGATATCAGGAAATACATAAAAAAATTTTCAGTCCAAATGTTGCCTTAAGACAAAACTATTGTGCGAAGGAAAGAAGGATGTCCAATGGAACCTATTGTTCAAGAATCAAAACCTCTGTCATCTCCAGAGGCAGGATGGAGGCGAAAAAGAGTTTCAAACAGTCTCCCGGAAGTTTACAAAACCCTCCCTATCCCAACAAAGGGAAGCTTCTTCCGGAAGCTCCTAGCCTTCACCGGTCCCGGTTATCTGGTTGCCGTGGGTTATATGGATCCTGGAAACTGGGCGACCAGTATAGCTGGGGGGTCCTTATACAATTATCAATTATTGTCCGTCATCTTAATATCTAACTTGATGGCCATTGTACTTCAGTCCTTAACGGCTCGGCTAGGCATCGCAACAGGTAGAGATCTTGCGCAGGCATGCCGTGATCATTAT
>NZ_JBFTQB010000542.1:0-4416 GCF_056398785.1 Paenibacillus sp. 01T422
CTCCTGGAGGGGAGACTGCAACCGAGCTTCAGCGGAATTCACGCTAGTTTATTGAAATTTGTTATTGGCAATTGAGGTGGAAGTTGGCTGTATGGTGAATAGTGTGATGGTGGAAGGTACGTAGAGTAGCTAATGCAACAAAAAAAGACAGTCTCAACAGACTGTCTCCACGCTCCTAAAACTGATGGCCACAAACTGAACAAAACTTGGTGTCGGCCACAACAACTTTACCGCAAACGCATTCTTTCTCATTGCGCAACTCAATGATTTTTTGATCCAAAACAACAATTTCCTGCTTGACCGCGTCAATACCAAGACTGAATCTCTCTACAATCTCACCAGTGCGGGCCATATCACCCGACATATAAGCGGCATACACGGACTCTCCAATAAGATTATAAAATTTCTCTATTTCCTTCTCCTTGGAAGAGACTTGCGCTTTAAGCTTCGTCAGCTCAACGGTTTGCTGAGCTTTCTTCGCGGCATCCGTTGCACCTTGTTTGACTTTGTCAAAAAAAGACATGGGGCACCCCTCCATATATTCGTTTTTCGTCTCATATCGATTCATATGCGCCCTATGTCAAACTAATACGTCAGCTTCAAATGTTCCAAGCTAACACACATTCAAATGTTTCGCAGCATATGTACCTGATCGACAAAAGATGTAAAGCCTAAGCTCGCAAGCAGCCCATTTAACTCCTCATTGGAGTGTCTAATATTCATCGTTAATCGTGTACATGTAGAGGCTAGTGGCGCGAATACTTCCCTTAAAGCCGCTTTCAAAATCTCAATTTCATCCTTACGTCCTGGTCTTGCTTCACATTGATAAAGTACGAACGATGTCAAGCTGCCATTCTCCGCATAAACTCGCTTGACTAGCGCATAACCAACCACTTCCTCGGCATCCGTTACAAGTATGCTTTCTCCGCCTTTCATACTAGGCCACTGTGTCTGCCAGGCAGACATCGGCCTATTGAATGGCACAGCCATAACTTCAACAGGATGTCCCCGACGCAAGACATATCGTCCAGGGAATTCTGTTTCCAGCTGTTTAACATTCAGCTCACCCGTATGCTGCAAGCAGACAAGCTGTTCAGTAATCTCGTAGCCAACTTTTTGGTAAAGCTTAATGGCAGCTTCATTTTGCACAAGCGCTTCAAGTAAAGCAATGTCCACACCCTGCTCTTGATATAATTGCAAGTTTCTCAACATTAGATGCTTTCCGAATCCTTTACCCCTATACTCAGGGACAATTCCGGTACCGCCATTCCATGCCACCTTGCTCCCATCAATCGTGCGAAATCCGTTCATGACGAATCCAATCGGCTCCTTATTTTCAAGCATCACGAGCGAATGCTCCAAGGAGAGACCTTCATGAACAGTTCTTGCCATAAATTTGCTCAAATCCAGCGTACTGTTGAGATAATATCCTTCGAATCCTCTATTCCAAAGCGCCACCAAATCTTCCGCTGACATTTCACTCATGTTTTTGAAAATCATAACCTTCCTCCTCCGGTTCAAAGAGTTACCCCACGATATAGCGGAATACCATACTTTCCATATCGTCAATTGTGCGCGTATAGTTGGCTTCCTCACCACTTAACATGTACTGCAGCGCGAGACCATCCCGAATTGACCAGAATAACCGGGAAGCAGCCGCGCTATCCAAATCCGACCGAAATTCGCCTGATTGTTTGCCGGCATCCATGATTTCCTCGATAAACACGAAGGCTTTGTCAGCGTAATCACTCCATCGCTGCGTTAACTGAGGCTGGCGCGCAGCATACAGCATAAATTCCAAATGAAAGGCCATCCATCTGCGAAGCTCGCTCAGCGATTGGCCGCGAAACCGGCTGTACATGTAGCGGATTTGATCCGCTGCGCTTGGCATGCTCTTGAAGAGTTCTGTCGAATTCTCCCGCATGGCATTCATTTTATCGTCAGCCATTTGGATGTACATCTCTTCCTTACTGGCAAAATAGCTGTAAATAGCGCCTTTGCTAATCCCCAAATGCCGAACAATATCATCCATCGTCGTAGCCTGGAAGCCTTTTTCCGTAAAGCAGTGGAGCGCTCCCTCAAGAATGATCGCCTTTTTCTCTTCTTTGTAGGCTTGCGTAACTTTCGGTGACATGCTGCTCCTCCGTTTTCTATTAAATTACCCAATCCCCGCTGCGGAATAACGGTTCTACTTCGCCATTCATCTTAATCCCATCGATGTCCAGATCAGCCGAACCCATCATAAAGTCTACATGCGTCAAACTTTCGTTTAATCCACATTTCAGCAGTTCGTCGCCGCTCATCGTGACGCCACCTTTCAAGCAAAACGGAAATGCCCTGCCGATCGCAAAATGGCAAGATGCATTTTCGTCATACAATGTGTTATAGAAAATTAGATTCATATCGGAGATCGGCGAGCGATGCGGAACAAGCGCAACCTCCCCCAAATAATGAGAGCCTTCATCCATCTCAACGAGGCTTCGCAGCATCTCTTCGCCTTTTTCCGCTTGAAAATGAATAATCTTCCCCTCTTCAAAGGTGAGAGAGAAATTTTCGATAAGAACGCCGTTATAGCTCAGCGGCTTTGTACTTCTAACGGTCCCATTGATACCAGATCGTAACGGAGATGTGAACACTTCTTCTGTTGGCATATTGGCGATAAAGCTATCTCCCTGCTGATTATTGCTGCCAGCCGATACCCATATATGGTCCTGAGGTAATGCGACCGTTATGTCCGTACCTTCCGCACGGTAGTGCAGCGCCTTATACTGCTTCTGATTCAGTAAATCAGATTTGGCAAGCAACGTATTGGCATGATTTCTCCATTCTTCGATCGGATCTTCTTTCGCAACCCGCGTTGCTTGGAAGATGGCGCTCCATAAGGCATCAACCCGCTCCTCTTGCGGAAGTAGTGGGAACACTTTATCCGCCCAAGCTGGTGTTGGCACAGCGACGATAGTCCAGCTCACTTTGTTTGTTAATCTTGCCATCGTTAGCCCTTTGGTTGCCGTGCTTGATGTTTTACTTGCGGTTTGAAGGCGCTTAGGATCAATGCCATTCATCAGATCCGGATTATTTGCAGATACATATAGGAAAGCAGCATTTTGGCTTGCTAGCTCTTCATAACCTTTTGCTTGCCACATGGGGTGTTCAAATAGTGCTTCGAATGGCGCTAATTCATATTTCAACCGTGTAATTTCACTGTCAGACCATTCCACATAGACAAGCTTTGCCCCTATTTCATAAGCACGTTTGACTAATAAGCGTACGAAATCCACTGATACTAGAGGTGCGAAAATGACTAGTGTCTGTCCTGGCTGCACATTAATTCCTAGTTGTATGGCCAAAGACGCATATTTAGTTAAATTGTCTTGGTGTTTAGTCATTGAAATCCTCCTCATCTGTTCTCTCTATTAAAATGACTACTTAGTCGTTTTTATTATCATTCCAAATCGTGACAACTGTCAAGGGCATTTGTAAGAATTTCTTTAAGTCGATTGGATTGTATGGATCATCTGCTCACGTGCCTTCTTACCCTCCGGAATCGGGAATAACGGCCAAACGTGAACCATCGCCGGGTATTCATAATAATTTATCGGAATGCCCTGCATGCCAGCGAGTTTACTAAATTTATTCGCATCAGGATATAAGATATCATGCGTTCCGATATACACGCTGATCCTTCCCAAGTCATGGAAGTTCCCGAAGATTGGACTTACCAAATAATGCTTCACACTTTCCTCACCCGCGTACCACTTGGCAATATCATGCAGCGCCGGCGTTGCTGAGATCATATCTTGTTTCTCAATCATTTTTATCATGGGATGACTGAAAGTCATATCGAGCAAAGGGGAAATCAAGATGATATTCCCAGGTTGCTTAAGCCCCATCTCCCGCAGCAATTGTGCCAAAGCTAAGCTTATCCCGCCGCCAGCAGAATCTCCCATCACGACAAGATCTCCTTCCTCCACTTCCGAGTACACTTGACGATACAGAGGAATGATCATCTCAAAAACATCTTTGTGATTATGCTCAGGCGCAAGTGGATACATCGGTACCGTGACTGTACAATGCAACTCATCAATCAAATACGCAATAAACTCCCAGTGCAGCGAAGTGATTCTGAGCACATTGCCACCGCCGTGCAAGTAGAAGATATGCTTGTTTCCCGCTTCTTGATCCAAAGGTTTCACCACATAATATGCATGACCATTTGCCTCATATTTGTGACAATCATACTTCTTAAGCATATTCTTAGGCGGTTCATAACTTTCTTTGCGCTGCCTATTTTCCACTTCTATTCGCAAGGTGTCCCCTGACTTTTTCCATATCGCATTCACTTGTATGAACCGTAATCCAGCTTTCAGCAGCCGGCTTTTCATGCTTTCCTTTACCATCCTGCCCGCCCCCTTATGT
>NZ_JBFTQB010000543.1:0-5150 GCF_056398785.1 Paenibacillus sp. 01T422
GTGTTCGATCTGGTGTTTGTCTTGACCAAAGGAGGACCTGGCCGTTCCACTCACATGCTGGTTTACGATATATATTATACGGCCTTCCAGCGTTATGAATACGGCTATGCCTCTGCGATGGCTTACGTTCTATTTGCAATTATTCTAGTCATTACGCTGATTCAATTTCGAGGGCAAAAACGTTGGGTGAACTACTCCTAACGAGTTTAATGGGTTAGAGAAAGGGGAAGCCAACATGAGCATACGAATAGAACCAAGCCAAGCTATGATGACATTATCTAGACGCCCTCAACTTGGCGCATGGGTCAGAAAAACGGTTTTATATGCCGTAGTGACCGCTGTCGCCTTGTCCATGGTTATTCCATTTCTTTGGATGCTTTCCGCATCGGTGAAGTCGGAGGCAGAAATATTCGGTTTCCCGATTCAGTGGATACCTAGCCACTTTTACTGGTCCAATTACAGCAAGGTATGGACGCAACTTCCTTTTTTTACCTACTATTTGAATACGATCAAAATTGCCGTGCTGACCACGCTGCTGCAAATTATTACTTGTTCTACGGCTGCCTATGCGTTTGCCAAAGTGAAATTTCCAGAGCGGGATAAACTGTTTTTCTTGTATGTGGCAACAATGATGGTGCCTTATCAGGTCATGATGATTCCACAGTTTATGTTAATCAAAAAGATCGGGTTAATCGATTCGCATTGGGCATTGATTTTACTAGGGGCGTTTAGTCCGTTCGGCGTGTTCTTGTTCAGACAGTTTTTCATGTCTATTCCGGAAGAACTGTCGGAAGCTGCCAGAATCGACGGCTTGAGCGAGTTCGGCATCTATGCACGGGTCATCTTGCCACTCATTCGGCCAGCGATTGCCAGCTTGACGATTTTTACATTCATGCATGCTTGGAATGACTTTCTCGGTCCATTAATCTACTTGGATTCGGATAACTTGTTTACACTCCAGCTCGGCATGCAGCATTTCCAATCTCATGCGCTTTCTTGTACGCCACTTTGCTCTCCGCACCGGGCAGCACTAATGACAGGCAGATATCCGCAATCGACCGGTGTCTATACAAACTGTAAGATCGGTGCGGATATTATGCTAAGCCCGGACGAGGTTTGTATAGGGGATGCGCTGAAGGCAGCTGGGTATCAAACTGGTTATATAGGCAAATGGCATCTGGATTTGCCTGAGCAAAATCGGTGCTCGGAGCCTGAATCGGGTGCCCGAGACTGGGATGCTTATACACCACCGGGTCCCAAACGGCACGGCTTTGATTTCTGGTATTCCTACGGTGCGTACGATCAACATCTGAAACCGCATTATTGGAAAGACACGCCGGAGATGATTCAAGTCAATCAGTGGTCATTAGAGCATGAAACGGATATTGCGCTGGATTTTATTCGGGCCAAAGGGAACGGAATAGAAAAGGACAATGATCCGTTTGCTCTATTCGTCTCTTGGAATCCACCACACAGTCCATTCGATCTTGTGCCAGAACGCTACAAGGAGATCTACAACGGACGGGAGTTAAGTTTGCGTCCGAACGTAAGTTCGGATCATCTCGCTGCGCATACGGGAGAACCTTTTGAAAGCGGGGATGAGGCGCTGATCCGGTATACCCGTGATTACTTCGCAGCGGTGTCTGGCATGGATGAACAATTCGGCCGGATATGGCGGGAAGTCGAGGCGCTCGGGATTGCGGAAAATACGTTGATCGTACTCTCGTCGGATCACGGTGAGCTCATGGGCTCGCATGGCTTAATGGCGAAGCATTCTTGGCATGAGGAATCCATTGCGATTCCTTGCTTAATGAGCTGGAAAGGCAAGATTGGGCAGGGCAGCACGAATTTGCTTTTTAACAGTGTCGATATTATGCCTACACTGCTCGGCTTTGCTGGCATCCCCGTCCCTGCTTCAGTAGAAGGTATGGATCTCTCCAGTGATATTCTTGGTACGAGACATACCAACATTTCGTCTGCTTTCATTTCCGGATTTCCCGGAAGAAAGGATGCGATGGAGCAATTCGCTGCCTCTGGCTTGGACAACCGTCAATATGGTTGGCGGGGCATCCGCACAAGCAAGTATACCTATGTTGTTCATAAAGGATATGCGCCAGGAGCAGAAGTGCAACGCTTATTCTATGATCATGAGAAGGATCCGTATCAGCTCAATCCTGTTGTGCTGTATGGGCGGCCGCAGACGAAGCTCTTAATATCGCTAGAGGAAGAGCTGCAAAGCTGGTTAGATCGGACCAAGGATAGGTTTGATTTGGCGTGAACAGAATAGTTATGTCAGGAATGAGGCTACCTCGAAGGTCAGAAACGACCTAGGGGATAGCCTCTTTTTTATTAAACGACTCAATAACTGTTTAGTTAAGCGGAGGGGAACTAGGAGCCTCTATTCTTTAGGAATGACTCGGTTTCCTGCGTGAAGAGGAACTAGGAGCCTCTATTGTTCCAGTTATAACCTCCATGTAAGGTTAGTTGGACAAATAAAGCCTTGTAGTTCCGCTTCGCCCCTCCTAATATAGGATATCGCACAAATAGCGTCCTGTAGTTCCTTAAGCTTTAAAGGAAGTCAGCTTTACAGTATTTTGCTTCATGGTAACTTGGTTTGGATTATTGCAGTGCTTGGGGCAATTGCTTTAGCTATAGGCTCTGCTTTTTACGTTATACGAAGGAGTTACCGGCCGATTGAGTCAATTTTGCATAGAATTAACCGGTTTTCGAATTTAGTTATGTCGAATGACCTGAAGAACGATAGAAATGAGTTTGCTTTCATTGATCAAGCCATTGCGCGGCTCATTACAAACAATATGGCCTTTCAGGAGCGGCAAGTCGAGCATCTGGCGATCTGCAGGCAGCAATTTTTACAAAATCTACTGAATGGTGAATACGCGGAAGATCAGGAAGTGTGGAAGCCTGCCAAGCTGTTAACCTGAAAGTCACTCTGGGGATTAATCAAATCATCGACACGGTTGAAGGTAATGAAAAAATCTCGGATGAATGGTTTACGTATGTCGCCAGGTCAGTACCGGGAATCTCAGCAGTTTACGAGTTAAACAGCTGCATCAAATCGCAAGATATGCGAGATTTGCACATATTTTAGTTAAAAATGCGGAGAATGCCTTCGGATAGTATGTTATTTTTATAGGTAAATGTGCGTTAAAGCTATAAATTTCATCTAGCAGAATAGACGGAGGTAGCGATCCTATGCGGAAATTTGAATGCAACGAAAATGAAGTAAAAGAACTCATAGACCGGGTAGTCCGCAGAACGATGAATATGGATTTCACATGGAACTGGTCTTGTGGAGTTGCTTATTATGGGATTTGCAAGGCCTGGGAAGTGACCGGTAATCAGGCGTACATCGATTTTCTGGTTAAATGGGTGGACGAGTACCTGGAGCTAGGGCTGCCTCCTATGATGGTTAACGCTTGTGCTATGGGGCATACCATGCTGACGTTGCATGAAGCCACAGGTGATTCCAAATATCTTGACCTAGCTCTGTTGAAAGCCGAGTATCTGCGTAAAGATGCTATCCGATTCGGGGAAGGTGTTTTCCAACATACGGTATCTTCCAAAAATGATTTTCCAGAGCAGGCGTGGGCGGATACGTTATTCATGGCGGCGTATTTCCTGTTGCGGCTTGGATTTAAACTAGATAATAAGGCATATATTGACGATGCGCTCAATCAATTCTACTGGCATGAGGAATATTTGCAGGACACGAAAACGAATCTGTTCTATCACGCTTGGGATAATGTAAGGAAAGATCACTTGTCCGGTATTTACTGGGGCAGAGCCAATGCATGGGCTGCTTATACGATGGCACAATCGTATAAAATGCTGAATCCTTTCATGCCCATGTGGATGCAGATCGGTGGGGCTCTTGGCGATCAATTAAGTTCTCTGGTCAGGCTGCAATCAGAGAATGGGCTGTGGCGCACGGTTTTGAATGATGAAATCTCTTACGAGGAAACATCAGCCTCCGCCGGAATTGCCGCCGCACTCGTAACTTATGCGCATCCGCTGCATCAGAATTATATGGCCAAAGCTTATGAGGGTATCTTGGCAAATATTGATGAAGACGGTTCGGTACGGAATGTATCGGCAGGTACGGCAGTGATGTATTCCTTAGACGATTACAAAGTAATTTCCAAGAAAAGAGTACAAGGATGGGGGCAAGGATTGACCTTGGCTTACTTGGTTGCCCTGCTTCAGAATAAGGAAGTTGTTAGTAAAATTTAAGAATGAGTGCAAAAAAGCGGCAGTCTATGGATTCGTTTTCTTCCATGACTGCCGCTTTTATTTTATGGCCTGTCTTATGATTAATTTCTGAATTCTACTTGCTGTGGTTTAAAGTTTAATTTACTGAAGTGATCAAGTCCCCACAACAAGACTGTTCCATCTTTTTTGATAACGGACTCCGTTGAAAGATCGTAATTAGTAATATTAATCGAAGCAGCATCGGTAATGCCATCTAATTTAAATAAATCTTTCCAGATCTTTTGGGGTTCAGCTCCAAGTGCGTCCCACTTTTCCACAAAATAGCCCTTGCCCCAAACCGTTCCATCTTTCTTAACAAAAAATGTATGATCATAGTTGCTAGAAACGTCCACGATATCAGATAGTTCATCAATTTGATAAGGTGCTGCAGGAGTAAGAGCTACTTCTTGGAATGATCTACTTTTTGAGAAAGCGGTTGTTCTGCCCCAATTCCATGCTGTACCATCTTTCTTAATGGCATAATGGTTGTTTTTAAGCTGAACAATGTCTTTGAGATTTTCGAGTTGCACGGGCTTCTTATAACGAATTGAGTCGTATAAGGACCAGCTTGAGCTATGCCTTGGGCTATATTCATCAATGTTCCAAACCGTACCATCTTCTTTTAAAAATGTTATCTCATTGTAATCAGTAGAGACTAATATGTCTTTAACATGGTCGATACCTTCAACAAGAACTGGCTCTGCTTTCAATGGAATGGTCCTATCATATTTTACGGTTTCGGTCATCCATACTTTTCCCTCTCGATCAAGTGCTAAAACGATGGTACCAATCGCATCAATTTCAACGATATTATCTAAGTGAGGGATTCGCTCTCCCAAAGTTGCTGATATATGCTCATTGTAATTGGGCTGCTCATTTTC
>NZ_JBFTQB010000544.1:0-4408 GCF_056398785.1 Paenibacillus sp. 01T422
AACTTAATCAACTCATGTCAAATGAACTTAATCAACTCATGTCAAATGTTGTCCAACCAACTTCAAGTATTTTAGTTTGAAAATCCCTGAATTCTTTCTTTGCATTAAAATCCGTAAATTCAATCTTGGTAAAGGGCTTTGTAAAGAATGTAAAACAAAATGGATTTGCACAGATATCCCGTTCTCCGACACACCTGCTCTTGGTACGAAAAGTTTGAACTTCATCATCCGTCCAACTATTTTTCCTCTTGTTATACATAACCCAATTTTCATTACACTCTTTAAAATCAACGTAAGTTTCTTCATCTAAATTAACGAAGGTAAAACCCTCTGATGTTACCTCACGGATCCTCAAAAATATCTCACCCCACTTAAATTCATTCTACGTACTTTTTAACTATCGTTCACCGAACGCTTAATTTGTTTCTTGCACCAGTTAAATACGATTACCTTTCCAATCAACAAAAATCAGTTGGTCTTTTGGAAGCAGGCACCATTCAATAATTATCCTAACAAGACCAGGTGTGATAATACGATCATCCCAAATTGGAGTTTGTACTCTAACCCAACCTTTACGATAATGATTTTCTAAGCCCACAAACTCCTTACCCTGTATTACAATATGTGGTGTCTTATCATGGTCTGACTGCGCTACATAATATGAAACAATTAATTTCTTATCTTCTGAAACAATACTAAGATTAATTTTTCCATAATCTTCGTCATCTTCTTTGACATTCCAGTAATACCTCTTGCCACTGCACTCTAACTTCCGTCTTCCTTTTGAGTTTACTCCCAAAGACTTGTTCCTCTCTTATATAGTCATATTCGCTTTACGTGTTTATTCGAGGCAGCATCGAAGTATCTGCCCGTAATGAAACTGCTTATCTTTAAGTATAAACATCCTACTCAGGCACACAAAAAAACATATGAAGAACTTCTTACTTTAATTTCGTTTTTATCAAATACAAGACTAGATCATCATCTACGCGAACTTGAGTTCCAGATTCGACAGGCATGTTATTGTATATTATTCCTCTACCATCGGGGATGAAACCACGCTTAATGTAGAGCCTTTGCGCAGTTCCATAATCAGCATATAGACCAAATCCAATCCCAATAGAATCCGACTTAGAGAAAGCATTTTCTTCAAGAGCCTCAATTAGAATGCTACCTATACCACGTTTCCTATATGGAGGAATGACGTCAAAGTTTTGAATTTCAGGTATTCCATTTTCTGCGAAATAAAGATATTGGGATTTGTATACGACATGTCCCCACCCTACAAACTCATTCTCATAAAACGCTAAGAGCGTGACTCTTTCTTTACTTTGATTTTCTTCCCAGCATCTTTCAACATAATCACGAGGTTTACTGATGTCATGACCAGACAACCCCAAATATATCAAATCAATAGTGTTCTGTGTCATTGGACGGATTTGAATAGGCATACTCATAACGTTTTTTCCTCCTAAGTTGAAAATTGACCCCAAAATTGCCTCACTATCTAACATGATACAAATTAATTAAGTTTAGGTTGATAGAGAATAGCTATTGTTAAATTCTCCTGCCCGTTAAAGAAGTCACGGACTGCCATCCACTAGCAGTAGCCCTTCTTATATTTTCCCTGATATAACAAGCTTTTCATATTTACATCATAGACTTGTGAAATCCAAGTCGATATACGGAATATCATTTTTTATATTGTTAATATAAAAAGTTAATGCTTCCTTATTCCAATCATTCCAATTTTCAAAGTTACCCATATCAGCACTACGGTGTATAAGACCAATAACGATAGCTTGTCTTAAATTTATAAATAATGGAATGGCATCTAGTACACTACGGCTTAATGTATTTTCTTTGGAGTATCCTTGAAAAAAGTTGAAAATAAATCGCTTTGTTATTGTCTTTCGTTTATTTACATCTGCAATGATAAACGGAATTGGAGTTTCATGAAATATCGATGTTGCAATTTCAGAAGCAAACCAACTATACTCGCATTGATCAAAGTCAATAATACTTGGGCGATCTTCATGATTCAGATAATTACCCGGACTAATGTCTCCATGTATAAGCCCAAATGAATCTCTATCTTTTGACAATAAGTGAATTTGACTTATTATTAACTCAAGTTTTTGTTGAAGCATCTCATTAGGTACATAATTTTGAAATTTTAAAATAGCTGCATTATCATTCCAATTGTACCTTTTTTGAATAGGAGAAAACTGTTTTGATAACTTATGCATTCTCCCAGTAAACCTGCCAATTCGTTCATAAAAGATATCACTTTCGACGCAAATTTCAGCCCTTCTGCCAGGAGCGAATTCAAATGCAGTTGCAATAAAACAGTTTTCATTTTGTTCAATAACTTCTACATATTCATCTTGATTAGAAAGTAAGGCTTTCGATACAGTCATTCCGGAATCTGCTAGATAAGAAATAAACTCGATCTCAGCAAGAGTCATATCCTTACTCCTATGAGAGCTATGAGCAATCCTTAATATCACATTTATTAATTCGCGTTTCCCTAAAAATACAAAATTCTGAAAACCGTCCAGTTCTATAGTATCTGCAAAGTTAATGCCAAACCGACCTGCTGCCTCTAAAAAAATTTCTTTTGTAAATTTGTCTTTAATAGCACTTTCGATTAGAATTACCTCCAAATAAATAATGTTTATTTCTGTAGAGTAGGGGACTGGTTTCCCAGTCCCCCCTCATCAAACCGTACGAGCGGTTTTCCCGCATACGGCTTTCCGATGTTCTTCACCTTGGGYAGTATAGCTACCCCAAGCGCTTACTCGTTTCAKGCCCATACGGCCAAGTACCTCGGCGACCCTCCTCGGGTGCAGTTGGTTTCGCTTGTGCTTTTTGTTCCAGTACAGTGTCAGTCTACGAATAATATGCCAGTCCACTTTTAATAGAAATTTGTTCGACATGCCAGGATCTAYACTACCATAATAGTTCTTCCATCCTTGTATAACGGGATTGAGCTTGTCTACCATTTGCTTTGGTGACCAGTAAAGTCGCGCACGTGGCGCTGTTACTTCCTTTACTTTGTCACGCATCTTCTTCATCGCCTTTTTAGATGGAATACTTCGCAGGTCATAGAATTTCCCCGACTTAAACAATTTCGGCATGCGGCGGTGATGGAATCCGAGAAAGTCGAATCCCTCTTTATCCAGCCACAGGTTCACAAGCTTGGACTTGTTCGTGTTCATTGTCAATTCCAGTTTCCTGAAAACTGCCTTAAGCACCTGAATGGCTTCCATAGCGTGGGGTTTATTTTCACATAAGATAACTAGATCATCCGCATATCGCACCAATGTACCAATATGGGAATATTGCTTTYCCCAAAGGGTATCGAGATAGTTCAGGTAGATGTTCGCGAGTAGCGGTGAGATAACTCCACCCTGAGGGCTTCCGATCTCCGTGTTATGAACCTGTCCATCTTCCATGACACCGGCTTTCAGCCACTGTCGAATAAGTTTCAACACTCTTCGGTCACTCACCCGTTGTTCCACGAGTTTGAGCAATTTGTCATGTGGGATATTGTTAAAGTAACCGGCGATGTCTACATCAACCACCCAGTACACTCTCCCGTAGTTCACTGTCTTGTGTATCCGCTCAATCGCCTGTTTCGCGCTTCGCTTCGGTCGGAACCCAAACGAGCAATCCTTGAAATCCGCCTCGAATATTGCCTCAAGGACGATTTTCGTTGCCATTTGTACCAGTCTATCCTGAATGATGGGTATTCCGAGCGGACGTGTTTTACCATCGCCCTTCGGTATATCCCTCCTCCGAACCGGCTTAGGACGGTAGAGGTTTTCCACTAACTGGCGTTGTACGTCCATCACGAATCGCTCTTCTCCATACTCCTGTACAATGTGCTGAATAGTCACACCGTCGATACCGGCGCTTCCTCGATTTGCTTTGACCCGTTTCCATGCTTCCCACATGACATCTGTCCGGTACACTTTGTCGTACAGAGCATGAAATCTGCGCTTGTTACTTGCCTTAGCCGCAAGGTAGAGGGTCCTTTGGAGTTCTTGAACTTTTACTTTGGTGTAGTTAGCAGATTTCACTGCATTCACTCGCTCTTACCTCCATTGTTACCCGTAAACAAAGTAAGGGTGCTTTCCTCCCGCAGGTTATGTTGTCCTGCGTTCATAGGTACTACCACCCTCTCCGACTCCCTTCTCGCCGCTTACCACTTCACCCTCCGGGCTTATAGGTTCGCGCTTTACGACGCTGTCGTGCGAGGTAGGGTCTCCCTAGTTCCAGACACAACTGTTACTACATGCTGCTCCCCATACACCGGAGGATTCTTCCGCGCTGCTTTTCCAAGTTCTTCACGCGTTCCGTGGCCTTCACCGTACAATACGGGGTTCGGCTCCCTCTTGTCCCT
>NZ_JBFTQB010000545.1:0-4401 GCF_056398785.1 Paenibacillus sp. 01T422
CAGCGATATGAACAAAACCAATTATGTGACGAAGCTTACGCAAAACAAAGGGGATTTCATCGTCGTCGGCCTGATGCCTAAAGAGGAGCTTACAGCTTCTTCGTGGCGAATCGGGAGCACGATTTTTTCAATTAGCGCTGTTTGTATTTTTATCGCGATATTGCTGCCATCGCTGGTGGTGCTGAATGTCGCTAAGCGAACGAACCTGATTATCCGCTTCACTCGGAAGGTCAAACAAGGCGATTTGACTGCACGGATTCAGGACATTCGGGAGGACGAGCTGGGCCAGATTTCCCGTAGTTTTAACGAGATGATCGACGAATTGAACCAATATATCGATCGCGTATATAAGGCGGATATTAAGCAGAAACATACGGAATTAACTGCCCTGCAAGCCCGTGTTAATCCTCACTTTCTATACAATACACTGGAAGTGATCCGCATGCGGGCGATTTCCCAAGGTGCGCATGATGTTGGTGAAATGATCTACAGCTTATCGGCGTTATTTCGCAGCTTTGTCCAGCAGAAGAAAATATACACGCTGAAGGACGAGCTGGAAGCCTGCCGCTTGTATTTGGAGCTGTTTCAGATTCGCTATAAAGATAAATTTACGTATGCAATCGAATGGGATCGGAAGCTTGCTCCTATTCGTATCATGAAAATGTCACTGCAGCCTATCATTGAGAATTACATCGTGCATGGGTTGCGGAATGAGAGCACCGATAATGAGCTGCGGATTCGAGTGAATCAAGTCGAGGAATTTCTGCACGTTCAAGTGGAAGACAATGGGAACGGGATCACGTCAGAACGTTTGAAAGAGATTGAGCAACTTCTGCAAACGGAGGATTCGGAAGAAGAATCTTTTGGTCTGCGGAGTATTAATCAACGATTGAAGCTTCTGTATGGCAGTAAATATGGCATAGAGCTGAGAAGCACGCCAGGGCATGGAACGACCATAGACGTATGGCTGCCTGTAGACGGCGGGAAGGAGGAATACGATGTTTAGGGTTTTCATTGTTGATGATGAACCATTTATTGTTGAAGGATTGTATGACATCATCGATTGGGCGGAAGCGGGGCTGGAAATTGTCGGGCATGCGGGCAATGGTCAGAAGGCTCTGGAAGCTCTGCAGGAAACTACCGTGGATATCTTATTGACGGATATCTCCATGCCTGTGATGAATGGGCTTGATTTGATTCGTAATGCCAGGACACGACACCCGGACTTGAAAGTAATCGTGCTTAGCGGATTCGATGAGTTTACCTATTTAAAAGAAGGCATGATGCTGGGCATCGAGAATTATTTGCTGAAACCTATAAATATCAAAGAGCTCAAAGCAACTCTTCACAATACGGTTGAGAAGCTGAACTCTTATAAAGAGACACGGCTGGTTCAAGCTTATAGTAAGCAAATTCTGAA
The DNA here is from genome assembly GCF_056398785.1 of Paenibacillus sp. 01T422. NCBI lineage: Bacteria > Bacillati > Bacillota > Bacilli > Caryophanales > Paenibacillaceae > Paenibacillus > Paenibacillus sp. 01T422. The sequence continues at coordinate 1,421 of NZ_JBFTQB010000545.1, forward strand.
AGATAACACTTTGCAGCGCTGGTTGACGCATCAGATTGCACCGACGGAATTCTACGAACGAGCGGATCTGCTGGGCATCAACCTGGATTGCTCGTATATGGCAGTCTGCGTATTACGGATAGAATCAGATGCCGCGGAGGTGTTTGAGACCCTTTCACAGCGAGTGGAAGCTTATGACTGGTTGACGACCTTCTACGATATGGATGGAGATATCGTGCTGCTAGCTGCTATGAATGAGGTTGATCGAGGCAGAAAAAAGTTAAAGGATCTGCTTCGGCAATTTCAAGTCGATCTGCATGATCGTTTACTCCGTATCACCGTTGGCAGCGTAGAACAGCTCTCTGAGCAAACAGGAGAAAGTTACGCCAGCGCGAAGAAAGCGCAAGAATATTTCTGGGTGTACCCGGAGCTCTATATGATCGATGTTAGCGAATTAGTGTTCCACGAAGGCCAGCCAAAGGTGGATTTCTCGATCATTGACTGGTCATGTTATGCCAAGCTGATCGTGGCCAAAGATCAAGAAAACTTAAGGCTGCAAATTCAGAGTGATTTCAAGCGGATTCAAGCCCTGCCAGGAATTACCCCGCAGGATTTCCAGGATATTGCTTATGAGATGGTGATTCATTTCAAAATGGAACTCAAAGCGATCCGCCACACTGAGGAACAGGATGTGTACAATCAAGCTTTTCAACAAATCAGGAGCGCCGTGACGCTGGACGATCTGGAAAAAGCGATCCTGGAAGTTGCTGATATGACGGTTGGATTATTAATATCCGACGTTCGAAGTCCGATCGTGCAGCAAGTACTGAAATATATCCACGAATCGTACGCGGATGAGCTTTCTCTCAAGATGTTAGGAGCTCACTATCACATTCACCCGGTCTACTTAGGACAGCTGTTTCACAAGGAGATTAATGAGTCGTTTACAGAATATATCAATCGGTACCGGATCGAGAAAGCGAAGGAACTGCTCAAAACCACCAATTTGAAGGTACATGTCATTGCCAAAGATGTGGGGTATTGGGAAGTCGGTTATTTCTACAAACAATTCAAAAAGTATGTCGGGATTTCCCCGACCGATTATAGAGGACTGCTCTAGGGAAAACTGGAGTGCAGTCCTTTTTTTGTTTTTTCTTTGATTTGTACATGCTTACATTTAATTTATCGTCTATTTGTAAATGCTTTCATGAGTTACTGTAAATATAGCCCCTCGGGCGTATACAATAGAGCACGGAACAGGGAGGATACACAAATGAGTAAGATCAAAAAACGATGGACTGCGACACTTGGACTGACGCTTGCAGCTTCAATGGTACTTAGTGCATGTGGAAGCAAAGATGCTAGCGATACGAATGGAGCGGGAACGCCGGATAAACCGGTAGAGTTGATTTGGTACACAATCGGAACACCTCAAAAAGACGTTGACCGCGTGATGGCTGAAGTTAGTAAATACACAACACAGAAAATTGGYGTAACCGTAAAAATGAACATGATCGATTGGGGCGACTATCCGCAAAAGATGCAGGTAATGACCGCTTCCGGTACACCTATGGACATTATGTTCACGTCTTCATGGGCATTCGATTATGTACAAAACGCGCGTAAAGGCGCTTTCAAGTCAATTGATGAGCTGCTCCAAAAAAATGGACAAGGCATCGTCAAAGCCTTGGACCCAGCCTTCTTGAACGGCTCTAAAGTAGACGGCCACAACTACGGTGTTCCAGCGAATAAAGAGCTTCCAGCACAAGACGTATGGCGTTTCAACAAAACCCTGGTTGATAAATACAACTTAAATATCGATAACGTCAATTCAATTGAAAGCTTGGAGCCATTGCTGAAAGCGATTAAAGAAAAAGAACCAAACGTTTATGGCTTAGCCGTGGACAAAACCTTCATGCCTTATGTGCCTTATGACTATGTCATTGAAAAAATGCCGATGGCTGTGAAAGTCAACAACCCGGATTATAAAGTCGTCAACATTTTGGATACACCAGAAATGAAACAAGCGCTTCAAGCAATGAACAAATACTACAAAGCGGGATACATTCCGACAGAAGCAGCAACGCTTAGCTCTCTCAACGATGTTCAAGTGACTGGCAAATGGTTCGCGGACAAAGCGACCAATCAGCCTTTCGCAGATAACCTATGGTCAGCAAGCTATGGTTATCCTGTTGTTTCCAAGCAAGCAAGCCCAGCTTTGATCTACAACTGGTCCGTGATGGGTTCCATGCAAGCGATCTCAGCTAATTCCAAATACCCAGAGAAAGCAATGGAGTTCTTGAACTTGCTGAATACAGATCCAGTTCTTCGCAATATGGTTGATTCCGGTATTGAGGGCGTTCATTACAAAAAGCTCGATAACGATAAAATGGAAAACTTACCGGATTCCAAAAACTACGATATGCCAACCTTCGCGCTTGGTAACGTTCTACTGACATACAAAGACAAGAAAGATCCTGAGAACAAATGGGAAGAGTTCAAAAAGTTCAATGACACTGGCGTACCGGCACCACTTCTTGGTTTCAACTTCGATCCTTCGAAAGTGACGGCAGAAATCGCTGCGGTTCAGAACGTGAAAGAAGAGTTCTGGGCGACATTGATGACAGGTACCGTTGATCCTGATAAATTCATTCCACAAGCGAACGAGAAGTTCAAAGCGGCTGGTCTGGATAAAATTATCGCGGAAGCACAAAGTCAGATTGATGCTTGGAAAGCGGCTAACAAAAAATAAGATAGAATTCGGATTAGGCGAATGTCAATCATTCGCCTGATCTTTTTAATCTGATCGTGAGGGGTGATTTTATGAATAGAATAGGAGCATTTCTAAAAGATGTTAAACAAAGTAGAGTGCTGCTGCTGATGGCATTGCCAGCGACGCTTTGGTTCCTGTTCTTCTCTTATTTACCAATGGCCGGTATGGTGATTGCGTTTAAGCAATATCGCTATAGCAGAGACGGCTTTTGGGCAAGCATTGTGGAAAG
>NZ_JBFTQB010000546.1:0-4401 GCF_056398785.1 Paenibacillus sp. 01T422
TTGCTGGACAGAAAGCTTACGTAGAAAGCCAGCAGTATCATCGTGAAAAAATCAGCGAGAACAGTAACCAATAACAACGTTTGACCTAATTTGGTATTGAGCATTATTCGTTCTTTCAAAACAGGCACAACGACGCCAAGTGAATGTACGAAAGTCGATTTCTACGCCGCTTAGAAACATCAAGTAGATAAAACCAAGAAGTGAAAGTAATTCTACCCATGGATCATTTCCGACCAGATTGAAACCGCTTTTTCCAATGATAAGACCTGCAATAATTTCAGCAACAACGACGGGGACAACTCTTAGACGCAGCTGATAGAGCATAATCGGGATTATAAATGAGATTGTAACAACGAGAATGAGACTTCCTAAAGAGCCGTTACCATGTTCCATTTGGGAACCTCCCGCGTTTGAAATGGAAGATCTTCAGTGAATAATAATTATCCCGAATTTGTCCAGTTTCAGTTAATTTTAGCTAAAAACATTCAATTATACAAACAAAATCATATAAATCACGTGATTAGTACTATTGGTATTCATTATCGCATGATTAGCCATTTTATTTGAATATTGCGTATAATTAAGCATTTTGGTGGATATGGGAGGTTTTTCTTGCATCTATTCGCTTATTTACTCTCAGGGAGGGAGAGTGGGCCTTAAGAGCGCTGAGTCCTGATAACGAAGGGTGTGATACAATGCGGATCATGTTACACTTTATTTGAGGCCTCGAAATTAAGGGAAAAGGAGTTTTCGAATGAAAAAGTTGTTTTCGTACTCACTTTGTTTGCTGTTGGTGATTATTGTGGTAGGTTGCGGTTCCCAAAGCACAGCCAGCCAAACAAAGACAAGCGATGAAAAGCCAACGACTCAGGAAAGCACTTTAGAGAAGGCAAAGAAGGAAGGATTTATTACTGTTGGATTTGCTAATGAGAACCCATACGCTTACGCTACACCAGATGGAAAATTAACCGGTGAGGCTGTGGAAGTCGCAAGAGTAGTACTCAAGAACATGGGTATTAATGAAATGAATGGTGTGCTGACAGAGTTCGGTTCTCTCATACCGGGACTAAAAGCAAAGCGTTTTGATATCATTACAGCAGGTATGTTCATAAATCCAGAACGAAGCAAAGAAGTGGCATTTGCAAATCCGGAGTACAGCATCGGTGAAGCGATTGCCGTTAAACAAGGAAATCCTCAGAATTTACATAGTTATGCAGATATCGCTTCGAACAAGAAGGCTAAGGTAGCTGTGATGGTCGGTGCTATCGAAAATGATTACTTAACGAAATCGAACATCGCGAAGGATCAGATTGTTACTGTGCCGGATCAGCCATCAGCAATTTCAGCTCTACAGGCAGGACGTGTGGATGCTGTCACTATGACAGGACCTTCTTTGCAGGCGATGTTAGATTCTGCCAAAGATAACAAACTAGAACGCGTCAAAGACTTCAAACAACCGGAATTGGACGGAAAAAGTGTACGGGGGTATGGAGCAGCTGCGTTTCGCAAGGAGGATACAACATTTAGAGAAGCGTTCAATATTGAACTTGATAAGTTGAAAAAGTCCGGGCAATTGTTAGAAATTTTAAAACCTTTTGGATTTACGGAGCAAGAATTGCCAGGAGAGATGACGGCGGAACAGCTGTCCATGAAGTAAATTGATGAATCATTGGATAGCAGCAATTGCCTTTTTCCCCACACTCGTGAGGGGCGCATTGGTTACGCTCGAAATTACTTTGTTTGCAATTGTATTGTCAGCAGTCATATCGTTTGCTGCAGGGCTAATGCGTCTATCAAGGCACGCGTATGTAAGGTTCATTGCAACGGTCTATATTGAAATTTTTCGTGGGACTTCGCTGCTTGTTCAGCTATTTTGGCTTTATTTTGCGCTTCCGATCCTATTAGACATCCAAATCTCGGCTATGCTTGCTGCCATATTAGCACTAGGCCTAAATTATGGTGCATATGGTTCTGAAATTGTACGAAGCTCGATACTCGCTGTACCTAAAGGCCAATATGAAGCAGCAATTGCTTTAAATATGAACCAAAGATTAAGAATGCGTCGTATACTTCTGCCACAAGCCATTATTCTTATGCTGCCGTCTTTCGGTAATTTACAAATTGAACTTCTGAAAGGAACTTCACTTGTCTACCTGATTACACTCATGGATCTAACCTACCAAGGCATGGTGCTTCGTACGTTTGACAGCTCAATGACAGCTGAAATATTCACCATGATGTTAATTCTATATTTCCTTTTATCCTACTCGTTAACGCTCATTCTTCGCTATTTCGAGCGAAGGGCAGTTAGGGGGCGTGGCTAGATGAAATGGGACTGGGAATATGCATTTCACATATTACCTGAACTGGTAAAGGTTCTGCCAATTACGATTATAGCAACGCTTTTAGGGTTTCTGACAGCCTGTTTGTTAGGGCTTCCGCTGGCTCTTGCCCGCAGATCTAAGAACATCGTAGTGTCGAAAGTGGCATTTGGGGGAATGGAGTTTATTCGCAGTACACCGCTCCTCGTTCAACTGTTCGTTCTATTCTATGCGCTTCCCATTTACGGAATTGCATTGTCGCCATTAATCACGGGAGTCATCGGACTTGGCGTGCACTATAGCACCTATATGTCGGAAGTTTATCGTTCCGGTATTGAAGCTGTGCCGAAGGGGCAGTGGGAAGCTTCAAGAGCATTGAATTTTAGCGCAAGACAAACCTGGACGAACATTATTCTCCCACAAGCGCTTCCGCCGATTATTCCTATGATGGGCAATTATCTGATCACCATGTTCAAGGAAACGCCGATTCTCTCTGCTATCACACTTGTGGAGTTGTTACAGACTGCCAAAGCAATTGGTTCTGGGTCGTTTCGTTACATAGAAGCTTTCACGCTTGTCGGTTTGTTGTTTTTATTACTTAGCTATCCATCATCACTACTTGTAAGAGGACTGGAGAGACGCTTCCAAAGAAAATAGAGTTAAGGGGTGATCACATGCAACAAGTCCCCATTGTTAAGTATCGAGGAATTAGTAAATCATACGGGTCTGTACAAGTATTGAACAATATCGATCTGGATATCTTCCAAGGAGAAAAGGTAGCAGTGATTGGACCAAGCGGCTCAGGGAAAACAACCTTGGCCAGAATGCTTATGACGCTCGAAAATCCGACCTCAGGAACCATTGAAGTAGATGGTGACTTGCTGTGGCATCAAGAGGTCAAAGGTAAGATTATCCCTGCCACTGAACAGCATCTACATAGCTTGCGAAGTAAAATCGGTATGGTGTTTCAACACTTTAATTTGTTTCCTCATATGACAATTTTGAGGAACGTGACGGAAGCACCGATTCATGTCCTCGGCATGAATCGTGACGAGGCAGAAGCAAGAGCCATTGAGATGCTCGAAAAAGTGGGGTTGGCAGATAAGGTCAATGAGTATCCATCCCGATTATCTGGGGGACAAAAACAGCGTGTTGCCATTGCAAGAGCGGTTGTGATGCAGCCCAAGATTATGCTATTCGACGAGGCAACATCGGCACTTGATCCTGAATTAGTGGGAGAGGTGCTCACAGTAATTAAGGATCTTGCCGCACAAGGTGACATGGCGATGATGTTGATAACTCATGAAATGGACTTTGCAAGAGATATTGCCGATCGTATTCTTTTCACAGATGGAGGCAAGATTGTGGAGGAAGGCCCCCCAGAGCAAATTTTCGAAAATCCGCAAAGCCCAAGGCTGCAATCCTTTCTCAGCCGCTTTCGTCAAACCTGGTTTATGGGAGGCATTCAGCAAGCCTCCACATCCATCGAATAGAAGGAGGGCATAACTCAATTGAAATCACATAGTCTACAATTCCGACAAGTTAGCCCGGATGATGGCCAGTACATCTGGCAAACGGCGGTAGACAGCAAGAAGCTGGATGTAAACTCCACCTACTGCTACATTATGCTGTGTCAGTACTTTTCTGAAACCTGCTGGGTTGCAGAGAAGGATGGCGACGTCGTGGGTTTTGTTACTGCATTCATTCATCAATCGAAACCAGACGTATTATTTGTTTGGCAAATAGCCGTTTCATCTGAACATAGAGGGAAAGGGGTTGCTGAATCTCTCCTCTGGAAATTAATTACCAGTGAATGCTGTTCAAACGTCCGGTACATAGAAACAACTATTTCTCCCAACAATGCAGCTTCTATTCGTTTATTTGCAAAATTGGCTCAAGCATTGCATGCACCTATCATTAAAGCTGAAGGATTTCCATCGAATTTATTCCCAGAGAATAAGCATGAAAACGAACAGTTAGTCAGAATTGGGTCCATTTCAAAAAGTGTAATAACGTTAGCAACGAAGACAAAATCGTCTTAGGAGGTAATATTGAATGAAAGTATTGGATCCCCGTAAAC
>NZ_JBFTQB010000547.1:0-4398 GCF_056398785.1 Paenibacillus sp. 01T422
CTGTCTGCATACAGCGCTTGTCCGGTAATCGTTCCATCCGAATGCCTTTGGATATTGTAGTCATCATACCTTCCAATAGCATTCGATATGTCATTCACAGCGGCATCGAAAATATTTCTGCCAATTCTCGGAAGGCTAATACGATATGTTTCTCTAGTTGCCGCATCACTAGGAATCGCATAGACCTCTTTRTCGTACCTACTAACGATTGTATTGAAGTCATTAATCTGATTCTGTGAGATGGTTGCAGGAAGCGGTTGCGTAGGCGCCTTCTGACTGTAATAGTAGGTATCATCCCCGGTATAGATGCCGTTCTTCGGCATCTGGTAATCTGCAGCCCTATCACCGGCAATACTCTGTATAAACTCAAGATTATCGAAATAAAGAGTACCTGATGGAACTGTGCTTGGAGGAATAATCTGCATCACTTCCAATCTCTTAGCCAGACGCTGGCTTTTATTTAAGACGACATCTTTATTTACACCTTCGTCCACGTACTTTACCCATATGGTTCTCCAGCCTTTGAAATTCAAATTCACCTTGAAACTGTAAGGGTTAACCCCGCTGTTTATATCGGTAAGCGTTCCCAATCTAATCGTCAACGGATCATTTGCAATTGGATTTTCATTGTAAATCCATAGTTTCATTGCTCCGTTACTTGCATTTGAAGTAGCCAGATTGACCGGATTGGTATCCAGCAGTTTTGAGCCGTTGGACCAGTTCCATTGAAGCGATTTGTTTCCGTGTTTAAAATGTTTGGTCGACAGCGCTGTTGTACCGCCACTGCCTTGGATACTCCATGTGGATGGGACCGAAGCCCCTTCAAAGGATTCAATTTTGGAATAATCATCATTCTCTACTCCTGCATAAACACTTGTAATTCCAAACATCGAAAAAATCATACATAACAAAACCACCACATTTATCCTCTTAATAAAACTGCTTGTCTTTACCATTTTCACATCTCCTATGCAAATTATTGGGTAACTAGATTCAGCTAACGCACCGAAAACTAACGTTAATAAGGTGGCGGAGCACTCATAGGTACCAAACTTACTATATCTACGAAAATTGGTGTAAGTCTACTGTTCATTTTTCTTCAAAGACCATCGAGAGTCTGTACTTTTTTGCAAAAAACGCCGCTATCCGGCCAGTAAGGCTAGATAGCGGCATGAATCCTCTTAATTTACTTTTACTACCGCCATCCAGCACTAATCCGTTGGCGCGATTGATAAACTTATAATTTTTCCTATTTGCTGGAATAATCTTCCATTCCAAATTAGTGCTGCTGTTCCAATTCGAATGTTTGATGGTTGACCCCTGAGCAACTGTTCCTCCGCCATCAATTACCAATCCATTTTTTCCAGTGAAAACCCTCAACAAGAAATTTGGAAAGTTGCTGAGATTGTCGGTTATCCCAATCAGCATTATTTCAGTCGAATTTTCAAAAATACGACTGGATTGAGCCCTTCTGAATTTAAAGAAACTCAATCTCGCCACTCTTGATGTTCATGATAAAGCACTCCACAAATTCAATCTGTGGAGTGTTTCGTCGTTCCGTTTGTACGAGATTAAGGCTGGGTGAGGACTGGGTGATCGAATGTAGCATTGGCAAGAGTCGTCGTTGTCGCATGGGAACAAACGTACATGCCTACGTACACCGTATTGCCCATAGCGATTGTCTCCTGCTTCACCAGTGTATAATTGATGCCATCACTTGACTTATACGTTGTAAATGTATTACCAGTGGGCAGTATTACTGCTGTATTGGAAACTGTATTCGTCGTATAACTGCCTGGCGCAGCTACTGTACCTATATCCGCTTGTTTCCAACCCGCCGTACCGAATACATCCAACTGGAGCCGTTAGATTGCTTCTTGGTAAAATTGTCACAGGATCGGTTGCGGTCAGCTTGATAATCGTATCTGCGCTTTGCCAGGAAGGCACCGTGATCGTCACATAACCACCGCTTTGTGAGAAAGTAAGCATTCATGTCCGAATCTATCATGCCATTTCGGGTCAGGAGTTATATACACCACAACTTTGATCCCTTTGGCATGGGCTGCCGTGACTAATTCTCCTAAATAATCTCTCTGTGTCCCCATCGTGCCCGGGATGGAAGACATCCAAGGTTTGATGTAGCCCATCACACTATGAAACGAGCAAAGCGTGATATATTTTGCATTTATTCTCAGTGCCTCATCAACCCATTTGTTTGCATCCCAACCAGCCGCACTAACTGCCGATTCAAAATCCGCTATATCGTAATAGGTTGCAATGTTATCGTCCGTTTGACCCGTGGTCATGCCCCAATGAATCATAAGTCCCACTTTGGCCGAAGTGTACCATTGCTCGACTCGCTGCTCCGGGGTCTGGGCTTTGGTTTCCGTTGTCATCAAAAGAGATGCAAGTATAGTAAATATGATCAAGCAAGCAACCATCACGACATGCTTTTTCCTTGATATCATCGTTACTTCCTCCCTGCGAATCATCCGATTCGATTTATTTGAAAAGCAGCCTCTTCGTTCACCCCCATCCGCCCCTATTGATTCTGTCTGTCATGAGTTGCATACACGCATATTGTAAGCTTTCTGAAAATCTTTGTATTTGCACAAAATCGCGTTTACCCCATGGATATTTTTTCAGTAACTAGGAAGTGGAACGTGAATTAGCCTTGGAAGTAGTATTGATCAAACAATTATTTTTGTGGGTGAGAAACCTTACTATCCTGCAATGCCGCAACAGTCGAAGCTATACCTTCCTTGAAAGGAGTCGCTTTAATCGGTCCGATTAACCGTTTGTATTTTTCCCCACTTAGCTCCAGCGGCTCCTCGGTTAAATAAAGCATCTCGACGATTTCTTTCATCACAGGAACCCCCATGCCAATCAACGATAACCCTAATTTTTTTAACGGAATAACGGGTTTAGCGATGCCACTTGCTGATTGGGCGATCCGCACAATCTCTCGCCCTGAAATAACACCACCGCCAGGTATATGCCAATTCTGTCCATAAGCGAAATMCTTGCCTGCCAGTTCAGCAACCATCGCTGCCGCGTCCGGTAAATAAACATATTCGCGGGGAACTTGCATGTTACCGATGAAAAAAGCCATTTTGCCAGCAGCGATCGCTTCCAACGTTGAGCCTAAATAGGAGGCTTCATTAGCCGTGGGCCCATAATAATCTGGCAATCGAACAATCATGACTTGTGCATGGCTCCACCGTTTGCTAAAAAGCATCCGTTCGTAATCCAGCCGGATTTTTCCTTTTATAGTATGAGGCTGTTTGGGATGCTCTTCTGTAATAAGCTCCATCTGTCTTCTCCCATATGGGTAGATCCCATCGATCGCTACTACTTTGATAGCAAGCCGTTCCGCGGCCTCCATCACAGATTCGCCTAGCGGAATCAACTTATTGACCATCTCATGATAGGGTACGTTCGCGCAGTGAAACATTACGTCAGCCCCTCCTGCTTGGGCCACTATATCCTCTGGGCGCATAGCGTCTCCTACGGAAAGAGTCAAATGCTTCGGGTTGCCAAGCTTTCTGGCAAACTGCTCTAATTTCTGGAGAGAACGTCCAAATGCAATGGTTTCTACCCCTCTTTTGACAAGTTCCTCTGTGATTGCTGCTCCCGTGCCGCCCGTTGCTCCGATTACAATTGCTTTCTTCATTTGATTAGCCCCATTTCATTTTTTATGATTTTTGTGATTGGTCAATCACTAACTTGAAATCATCTTATCATCTAGTTATTGATTAGTCAATTACTGAAATAAATTATTTTTATTGCAGAAGGTACCTGCATTGCCCGTTGGCTCGATCACGCCATACAAATGCGCGAACGCCCCGGATTCCGCGTCACGTTACGGATTTTCCACTTGCACGAATGTGCTACGGTAATAATGGTGCGTCAAGTCCTTCACCTACCTCAACACAAAGGAGATCCATACATATGACGAGTTTTACGCCAAAGCCTATGAAATAGGGGCGCATGCCTACTTGTCCAAACAGAGCACCTACGCCCAGATTATTAACGCTATTAAACAAAGCGTAATGGGCTATGCACTAGTTTCAGAAAAAATGATGTCCCGATCGCCCGACCATCTGACCCCGAAAGAGCGAGAGGTGCTCGAACTTGTCGCGGTGGAGTTGACGAACAAAGAGATCGCCTTGCAGCTAGCTATCAGTCAGCGAACGGTCGAATATCATCTCACGTCGATCAATCAGAAGTTAGGTGTCAAAACACGCATTGGGGCTGTCGCCAAAGGATACCAGTCGGGGTTGCTCGGTTCTTATAACACTACGCTTTAATACTCATATAACAAAAAGAGACCCACAGCAACGGGCTGCGGGTCTTAAGTATATATTTTAAAGGGGGGTCGACTTTTATTATAGGCTT
>NZ_JBFTQB010000548.1:0-4397 GCF_056398785.1 Paenibacillus sp. 01T422
GCTCCCATCGCTGCTGCTAAAGGTTCTTCCACCGTCGTTGACCGCCTCGCTCCTTTATGAACGATCATCTCTTCAACGGCCCGCTTTTGCACATTCGTGATGCCGCATGGAACTGAAATCAGAACATGAAAGCTGCGGAACCAATTGTAGCCTTTTCTAACTTTGCCAATAAAATATTTAAGCATCGCTAAGGTCATATCAAAATTAGCAATAACGCCATCTTTTAACGGATAAATGACCTCCACATTCGCTGGTGTTCTCCCAATCATATCATAGGCTTCTTGGCCAATAGCTTTGATTTCCCCTGTGTCTGTTTGAATGGCGACTACGGACGGCTCTTGCAGAACAATACCTTTTTTTTGCTGATAAATTAGCGTATTACAGGTGCCCAAATCTACACCAAACAGTTCTTCCAATCTCTTTAACATGACTCGCTCCTTCTCGCTGTTTATTAGACGATGCCCCTAGTAGCGTGTGTATTTAAATGATTATGACTAACTGCATCTGTATACTTGTTCGCACTGCCAGACCATTCTACGGGGGTATACCAATAAAGACCAATCATTTCCATTACGGAAATATCCTTAAATTGGAATTAATACCCATAGAATACCAAACATTTGTTCCCGTGTAAACACCGAAATTATGATAAGGGAACTACATGGTCGAAACGCACATTTTCAGAGTAAATAACGTCCTGTAGTTCCCTTCCAGCTTGTTCGCAGCCGTATTCTCAACGTCATTCATTCTTGGTAGGCGTAAAATCCCTGCCCTGATTTACGCCCTAATCGACCCGCTTTCACATATTTACGCAGCAGTGGACAAGGACGATACTTGGAATCTTTAAAACCATCATATAGAATTTCCATGATCGAAAGACACGTATCCAGTCCAATAAAATCCACGAGCTCTAGCGGTCCCATCGGATGGTTCATACCGAGCTTCATCACTTTATCCACGGATTCAATCGAAGCTACACCTTCATATACGGTGAAAATAGCTTCATTAATCATTGGCATCAAGATCCGATTAGACACAAAACCTGGGAAATCATTTACTTCAACCGGTGTTTTTCCCATACGCTGACTCAGCTTATACACAACCTCGAATACTCCCTGCGACGTCTCCAACCCACGGATCACTTCAACCAAAGGCATGACTGGCACAGGATTCATAAAATGCATGCCGATAACTTTCTCTGGCCGACCCGTAACAGCCGCAATCTCCGAGATCGGAAGTGATGATGTATTCGTGGCCAAAATCGTATGAGGCGGGCAAAGGCCATCCAGCCTATTAAACAGCAACACTTTCAGCGCCATATTTTCTGAGATGGCTTCTATGACTAGATCTGCTTGCTCCGCAAGCTCTACAAACTCAGTTGGTTGTATGCGGCTAACGATTTCAGACATCCCTTCTGGCGTCAGCTTGCCTTTTTCAACACTTCGGCTTAACTGTTTGTTGATCGCTAGCATGCCCCTGTTCAAATATTCCGGGGATGTGTCGTGCAGCAGCACCCGGAAGCCTGAAGCAGCGGACACTTGTGCAATCCCGCTCCCCATTTGCCCAGCGCCAATGACCATGATGGTCTGTATGTTCATCGTCCCGCTCCCCTCGATCCTATTCATCCATCCACGCGAATGAGAATGGCATCACCTTGCGCAGCCCCGCTGCAAATGGCAGCTATTCCGTACCCGCCCCCATTTCTTCGCAGCTCATGGATTAATGTGAGCAGAATCCGCGCACCACTTGCGCCGATGGGGTGACCGAGCGCAATAGCTCCTCCGCCAACGTTAACGAGTTCTGGATTCCATCCAAGCAAACGTTCACTGGTCAGCAAGACGGCAGCGAAGGCTTCATTCACTTCAAATCGGCTGATTTGCTCCAGCTTTATGCCTGTTTGCCTCAAAAGCTTCTGAATGGCAAGCGCAGGTGTAATCGCAATATACGGCGCTCTTTCTCCTACACACGCAGACCCAACAATCGTTGCAAGTGGGCTCACGCCGTGGGCCAACGCCTTATCTTTCGACATCACAACCATCGCCGCCGCCCCGTCATTAACGCCAGGGGCATTTCCCGCCGTAATCGTTCCACCCTTCACCAGTGCTGGCAATGCGGCAAGCTGCTCCAAACTGGTATCCGTTCGTGGACCTTCGTCTTGATCAATCAGCCTCGTTCCATGCTTCGATTGCACAACAATCGGTATAATTTCTTCCGCCAAGTAACCTTTCTTCCTCGCCTCAATCGCCAAAACATGACTGCGATAAGCCCATTCATCCTGCCTTTCACGGCTTAAGCCGAACTCTCCGGCTACGTCACTGCCATGAACGAACATTTGGACGTGTTCAAATGGACATAGCAATCCATCGTGAACCATCAAGTCAATGGTCGTCTGATTCCCCATCCTTGCGCCCCAACGGGTGCTCGGCAGTAAGAAAGGGGCGCTGCTCATGCTTTCCATTCCCCCGGCAGCCATAATTTCTCCATCGCCAGAGCGGATCATTTGATCCGCGAGTGTTACACTTCGCAGACCCGATGCGCATACTTTATTGATCGTTTCTGCGGTTACATTCCAGTCTAGACCTGCCATTCGCGCAGCCTGACGCGCGGGATTCTGCCCTGCTCCCCCTTGCAGGACCATCCCCATGATGACGGCCTCAATCGCAGTCGGATCAAGCGAGGAACGCTGAATCGCTTCACGAATTGCCGTACCGCCAAGCTCAATTGCCAGGACATCCTTTAAACCGCCACCAAATTTCCCAAACGGTGTACGAGCACCACCAACAATGACACTTTCCCTCATACGTTAATCCTCCTAAGGTGAGAAGCCTCAGTAGATCACAGTTTCCTGATCATATTTTTCTAGATAATGCTTAACTCGCTGCAAAAATCGTCCACAAATCATGCCATCGAGAATCCGATGATCGAACGATAGACAGATTGAGACGATGGATCTGATCGCAATCATTTCTTGAATCACAACGGGTTTTCGAACAATTTTCTCAAAAGTGAGCATAGCCGCTTGCGGGTATTGAATAATGGGATAAGAAAGCATTGACCCAAAGGCTCCTGTATTGTTAAAAGTAAATGTACCGCCTTGCATATCCGTTAGCCGCAATGCCCCAGCCTTAGCTCGTTTGACTAAATCAAACAGCTCAAACGCCAAGCCAGCAATAGACTTACGATCTGCATGGTGAATAACAGGCGCAATTACAGCGTCCTCCGAACCAATTGCGATGGCGACATGAAAATTCCTTTTGACAGCAATACCTTCCGGGGTCCATGACGCGTTCATTAGCGGGAACTCCTTCAGAGCATTCACGATCCCTTTTAATACAAAGGGGGTGATCGTAAGCGGCAATCCTTCCTGCAATAAAAAGGTGTCCTTCAGCCTCTGCCTCAGCGCGACAAGATGACTAACGTCCACCTCGATCATCAGCCAAGCATGGGGAATTTCGGTGACACTTTGCTGCGCGCGGGAAGCAATCGCTTGTCGCATCGGGCTAATAGCTAGAATCTGATCGCCTGGGAGATTTGCACCTGATTCCTCATTGGGCGCCATGTCCACCCTCCTCTACAATTCCGCTAGCTGGCGCATTGCATCCTTCACGGTATCCACATTTGGCAGATAGTACTTCTCCAGTGTTGGCGCCATCCCGACAGGTGGAACATCTGGTGGACAGCAGCGCATAATGGGAGCATCCAACTCATACAACAGATGTTCTGCCAACATAGCAGATATCTCAGCGCCAATGCCGCCTGTCTTGTTATCCTCATGGACAATTAGAACTTTTCCAGTTTTCGCTGCCGCCTCATAAATTGCCGATTGATCGAGAGGATGAAGCGTTCGCAGATCAAGCAGCTCTGTACTGACTCCTTCTAAATCCAGTTCAGCCGCTGCTTTCATGGCATGGTGCACAGATAGACCGTAAGCAATGACCGTGATATCCGTACCTTCGCGACGGGTCACCGCTTTACCGATCGGCACAATATATTCATCCGCAGGAACTTCATCCGATATAGAGAGATAACATTTTTTATGCTCGAAAAAGAGAACCGGATCTTCGTCTCGAATCGCTGCTTTCAATAATCCTTTGGCATCATAAGCCGTAGAAGGCGCAACAATTTTGAGCCCTGGCGTGCCAAAAAATACCGATTCAGGACATTGTGAATGATACAAGCCACCGCCGCCAGTAGCGCCATAAGGTGCGCGAATCACGATCGGGCAGTGCCAATCATTATTGGAGCGATAACGGATCTTTGCAGCTTCGCTAATGATTTGGTTTGCTGCTGGAAATATGAAATCAGCAAATTGGATTTCTGCAATCGGCCTCATCCCGACCATCGCTGCCCCAATTGCGACTCCTACGATAGCTGATTCAGAAAGCGGCGTATCGAGC
>NZ_JBFTQB010000549.1:0-4392 GCF_056398785.1 Paenibacillus sp. 01T422
CGTTATGTCTCCCTCTCGACCTTAAGCAGCTTCTATACGATTAGCTGGGGAGAACCTATGCTGCAGCTGAACTATGCTGGTCAGCTTGTCGGATCATTTGCTACCCATAGCCAATATTCCAAAGGAACTGGATCTTTTACCTATGATGGCACAGTCTACATTAATATTTCTTTGTTGAAGCTGAAGGGCACAGTCAACGGGGATACGCTTGTCTTGACGGACGATATCTAATTGTCGGCATAAAAGATGCACCAAAAAAGCCGGAGATGGCCTCCGGCTTCTTTTGGTGCATTATTTCGTTGTTTGGAATGATTTGATCGTATCCGTAATTTGTTTTTGCAAGAACTCCGTTTGAAGCGCCTTCGGGAAAGAGGACATGAACAGATAATTGCTACCTTCCTTTTGAAATAGGCACATTGTCGTTACGACGTTCTTAAACTCCCATTCTAGCCAAACCGCTTGAACACCGTTAACCGTTTCCGTCCGGTTTGCTGTCTCTTTGAGATCAGTTTCGCCATACTGGGAGCGAAGTTTTTCCTTAATCTGATTGACAATCTCTTGGGTGCTTAAGCTAGACAGCTCCGCATCATTGGGGAGAAAAAGAAAATGTCCCATCCCGAAGTTATACTCCAGATTCCCATTTTTGCTTTGAGCTGCATTAAGCTTCCAATAATCAGGAATTGAAATTGTGTAGTTGTAGTTCTTATTCTTCACTACACTCGTTTTCGAGCGGTCCAGGTTTTCCGAACTGTCTTTAATTGTCCCGATCGAACTGGAAGGTTTACCGATTTTAATCGATTGCAAAGTGGATTGAATGAAGCTATCGGAAAGATCATCCTTATTGTTAAAATCAATCACTATATAATACTTATAAGCTCCTTTGATAAGGTGCACGTTCTCAGTTGAATCCCAAATACGCGTGTCAAATGTATTCGACGTTCGCGCCACAAGTGCCTGATTCCCGTCAACGACAATGCTTCGTGCAGCTTCCATTTTTCTATACGCTGGAGCGTACAACTGCGTATAATTCTCACCGTCGCGATCAGACCATTTTTGCAGCGTATCGTTGTCCGACTTCGAAGTCACTTTATAACCGATACTTCTTTTTTTCTTCGGATCAATAAATTGAATCATTTCGCTGTTGCTACCGGATTTCGACCACTCGGCTGGGATCTTGATGGAAATCCCGTACGTCTCATCCGTATACATGCGTAATCCATCTTTGACTGTCGATAGATCTTTCAAGGTTTTAACACTTGTATCGAATGACAATTGGAAGCTGTTCAATAGATCCTGATAAGCGTTGTGTTTCGTTACGACTTTATCCGTTTCTTCCTTGTTAATCGTGAAAATTAGGATATACACTTTGTCGCCGCTTTGATAGGCGCGATATTCATAGAGTTCACCATCATACTTGGATTTAAGCAGCGCATATGGACGTGTACCGCTTGAAACATATTTCTTCTCTAATAGCGGTTCATCATCCGTTTGATCCACTAGCAAGTCCAGCAGAGCATCCTCCGACATATTCTCGGTCATATCGGTCTTCACCGATACGTTAATGTGGTACTCTCCATTCGCATCATCGAATGAAACGTAATCCTCCTTAAAGCTCTGATAACTCTTCACCAGACCCGTCGGATATTTCATTGACCAACCATAATAGCTGTTGCCAATATGCGTTTTTCCTAGATCGGAATCAATGCCTTCCGCATCCGTGCCCGCAGCGCGCGTGCTAGAAATAGTAATCGTTGAAGTCGCTTCATCAAACTTTACGCTAGCTCCGAACTTTTCCGAAATGAAGCGGAGAGGTACCATGGTCGTACCATTCTTCAACTCAGGCGCAACTTCAATCTGTTCCTCTTTGCCGTTGACTGTTGCTGTCGTGCTGCCGATTTGTAACGAAATCGATGTGCCATTATAGGTGAGTCCTACCGTTTGCGTTTCAGAAGCCCAACTTAAGGCTGCCCCGAAGGCCGAAGTAATAACTCGCAAAGGTACAAGCGTCACCCCATTGTTCGCATAAGGGGTTTCAACAGAAGTGGTTTGATCGTTAATGGTAATATGATCTTCTCCAAGCTTCAATTGAATATGTACCGATTGGTCTTTCGTTTCGGAATCGGCAGCAAAGGCACTCAGCGGTTGAATCATAATTAGTATAAATGCAAGTAAAATCAAGTAGGTAGAGCGTAATTTAGTCATTGTTCACCTTCCAAGTTTATTGGGTTTGGGCAGCATCCAGCAATGTTATTTCTTTTTGGATAATGTCTCCGTTAGATTGCAGAGTCAAAGTAACTTTGTCTCCGGGTAAGTATTGTTTCAAAAGCTCATTCAAATCAACCAGCGTTTTCACATTGGAATTATTCACCGAGTACAGAACATCACCTTCTTTAATCCCTGCATCAGAAGCGGATGTATGTGGATCTACGCGCGAAACCTTAAGCGGCTCATCCGTAGGAAGCCCGACAACAGCTGCCCAGCTCTCCTCTACTTCCAGGCCAAGCGCAGGACGTTTGACTTTCCCATACTTTAAAAACTGATCCAATATGTATTGTACGGTGTCTGAAGGAATAGCGAATCCAAGTCCATCGATACCTGCCGCAGATAACTTCAACGAATTAATGCCRATTACCTCGCCTTGCAGATTAACCAATGCACCGCCGCTATTGCCTGGATTGATAGCCGCATCCGTTTGGAGTAGTCGATACGTAGAATGCAAGGAGCGATCAGTCCCGCTAATCACGCCGTAGGTAACTGAGTTGCGAAGCGCGAAAGTAATAGGCGTGCCGATCGCAACAACAAGCTCACCGACCTCAACGTTGCTGCTTTTGGCAAAAGTTGCTGCCGGTAGGTTTTTGGCGTCAATCTGAACGACCGCCAAATCGCTTTCTTCATCCAGATGAATCGTTTTTCCCGCATATTGCTTCCCGTCTGAGGTCACAACAATAATCTGCTTCATGTCTTCGACGACATGTGCATTGGTAACAATGAGTCCATCCGATTGAACGATAATTCCAGTGCCATGTGCTAAATTAAAACGGTTCTCCGATGAAGCTTGACTCCCACTCATCGGCTTACCAATAATTCCGACTATGGATGGTGAAACCTTTTTTACTACATCTGTTACACGAGATCCTGATGCATAGGTAAAGTCGTTCGCTTCAGCCTTGTAGTCCCCGCTGCCTCCTAGCGTTTTGACAACGTCGGACGCCTTCACATAGACCTCACCGTCCAGCTCCTTCGTTTGCCAATGCGTCACACTGGCTGTCTCCCCGCCATTCGTGGCCCCGGCTGCGAATACCTGCCCGTTCCCTCCACAAAGGGCGAGTGCTAGTAAGGTGGATATTACATAGCGATTCTGCTGTTTCAAATAAATCTCTCCCTAACTAGTTTATGGTAAATATCCCCCTTCCTATTATACATAAATATGGAAAGCAGGGTAGGTGGAAAATCTTTCTACTAATCTTTATTTTGCAACATGAAAAAATACAGTTGGTTCACTAGAGTAAGCCTCACTCTCAGAGTTCCAACTGTACCTTTTTTACGATCATTTTCCTAAATGGTTAGGATCACTTGCCTTGCAGAGCGTTTCCGATACGCTCGACGATAACTACCGCTTGCGCTCGTGTCGATGCCTCATTCGGCTCCAGGCTTCCGCCGCTTAAACCTTGTATAATTCCTTTGTTGACGGCTTCGCTCATCACAAAGTTCGGATCAATGACCGTATTTGCTTTTTGCAAATCCGGGCTTACGGCACGGAGCGCAACTGTGGCGATCTCCTGACGTGTAATAGGAAGATCCCAGCCTTGTTGCAAATCCCCGTTTTGCAGAATTCCCGCCTTTTGTACAGCGTCGATATAAGGTTGATACCAGGCTCCGCCTGTGTTCTCTGAAGCGACAGGCACGTGCATGGCCGTAACGGCAAGCTTCAGAAATTCACCTCTTGTAATGACGCGATCAGGAAGGAAGCTGCCGTCGCTATAACCATTCACAAGCCCTTTTTCCGCTGCTTGAAGAATATTTTCCTTCGCCCAGTGGCCTTCCAAGTCGTTGAAAGAAGCGCTTAGACCAGTAACAACAGCTGGTTGATTGCGATTCACTAAGGAATTGCTCCCCAGTTGGCCTGTGTAGTTGCCGCCCCATGTCCAGATGGTGCCATCTGTTCCTTTCACTACGCTATGAGTCCCGCCTGCGGCAGCTTCTTCTGCTTTGGCAATCCCTTTAAGCTGTACCGGCTTAGTCTGATTGCTCTTGGTACCATCGCCTATTTGTCCAAAAAGGTTTTGCCCCCATGCCCAAACACTTCCGTCATTGGCAATCGCTAGACTATGGTAAGAGCCTGCATGTATGGATTTCATGGAAGGCAATTCCGTCACTTGGACGGGCTTTAAT
>NZ_JBFTQB010000550.1:0-5219 GCF_056398785.1 Paenibacillus sp. 01T422
GATGATGGCTTGAATGGACGAAGATGATGGCTTGAATGGACGAATTCTCCCGGCGATATTTGAAAAACACATAAAATAGTAATCCGATATTCAGTAAGAAACCACACAAAAATAAAAGTAGGACACAGCGATAGTCTAGTATATAAAACTTGTATGTGTCCAGCGGCGTGAAATAAATACATCTTCCTATAAAACTAAGCAGCATAAAGCTATAGACATATTTTAAATAGTTGGTCGGTAGTGAGACACCGCTTTTCTCTTTGAAAAACAGAGTTAGAAAATGAACGAAAACAAACGGCATGATCATTACAAGATTACTGATCAGCACTTTCGCCAGACTATCTCCGCGCGCGGAGGGAGGGATGCACATGAAAATGATGCCTACAATGAGAAAAGCAAGCGATAGCAAACGAGCTGACTTGGAGTGGGGAATTTTCCACAAAATCATAAAGGAAACACAAAGACAAATAATTTCTCCAAATAAAGAGATAAAGTCGAAGGCTGGCTGAACGATTTCCTCTAACGAAATCGTTACTTGCTGGCCATTCCTAGAGATGGTAATCGCATCGGCTTGCTCGATCGTGGCCCATTTTCGGACAATTTTATTTTCGTTAGGGTCTTTTCCGTTCACGTAAATAATGTTATCGCCAATCTGAAGCCCCAGATCCAACTTGATTTGTTCAACTTCAAATGATTTGATACGCCATTCCATGTGTTCATTTCTTTCTAATTGTATCCCGAAAAACGTGTGCTGAAATGTGACAAATAAGAACCAAACTTGCAAACCTACTAAACAAAAAGATAGGAGAATTTTATATAATTTGTGATTCAACCACTATATCTTCCTCTCAATCACTGCTATAATAGCAGTTGTTACTTAACTTAGTTCATTTAGGGGGTATGTGTATGATCAGTGCAACATGGTCACCAGATTTATCAACAACAATTGCTTCTCTGAAAAAGTTGGGTTTAAGCGAGAGATTGTCTGCACTTAAAGGTCTGACTGGTGTCTCAGATCCCGAAAAACAGGCAATTGTGAAAACGTTTACCAATTCCAGGAAAGATTTCATAATGAATAACGAACAGTTTGAATTTATGTTTGATACGGTGTTAACGGATGTTGTTAAACAAACCTACAGCACGCTTTCCCTGCCCTCAAAAGAACAAATTCAAACTTCCATGAAAAAGATGATGGATATCATCGAAGCGAATCATCGGTGGAATACAGGGAATGAGCGATAAGAAGATGAATCGGTGGAGTACTTACGAACCTTTGGCTGCTGAGCTGAGTGGTAAACAAATCGCCGACCTCGTCGTAACCGGTCATGCGCATTCCCGCTTTGGCGAGCGTGTTACGCATGAAAAAGCGAATCTCGAAGAAGTTAACTTATTTGTACGTAAGAAGCTTGAAGACGAGCGAATTAAACCTAGTGGCCGCAACGAACCGACGATGTTTATCATTGATGATGATGTAGAGATGGTTGCTGAATTTGAGCTGATGGAAGAAAATGAGCTTCAGGCAGGCCATTCGCGATATAAAATGATCGTTGTTACTTTCTTAGGGCGGTTGTCTGATAACAGTGAATATACGGATTTACATTCTTAATATACATTTCCAAGGTGGTTGGACAGAGTAACTCTGTCTGATCATTTTTTAAGTTATGGGGACTTTTGAACTAAATTAGTGATGGCTGAAGAAGGATTTTCCATTCCATTGTCGAAAACAAGTGTCGAAAACAATCGAAAAAGATGTTGAGGATGAGGGGAATATCATATGTTACATAGTGTTCGATGGTTCAGAAAACATTTGGTGGTTCGTATCGTAGCCGCTGTTATGATCGTTATTTTGGCATTGTCCGCCGGTTATATCACAATGGAATTCCGAAATGCCAAGCATGCAGGGATGGAAGCGATATCCAGTTACGGTATTCGGCTTTCAGATAGCTACACCAAAGGAATGGATATTGGCCAAATAGAACAATTTCTAAAGGATCCTAAGGAAAATGATCTCTATTGGCAAATTAGACAGCAACTGGACACATACCGTACACAAATTGGAGCGCTATACGTGTACATGGTGCGTTTTGATGACCAGAAGAGGCCTCTCATTATGATCGATGGACAGCCTAAGGGCTCGGACGTTGCTTCTCCAATCAATGAGGAGACAGATATCGCTGCAACTGAAGTTGAAACGCTATTGAAGGGCGAATCGGCAAGCTCGGCGCTTATCGATAATCCGAAATACGGTAAGTACATTTCAACCTATACACCTGTGAAAAATGCAGAAGGTAAAGTCATTGCTGTTCTTGGTATCGATACGGAGGCAGGAGTGACGGAGCAAATATCCTCCAGTGTCCTGAAAAGCAATCTGCCCCTCTATGGGCTAATGCTTGTTCTCACAATTCTTGGACTCGGACTCGTTATGCTTGTAGTAACTCGAGCCCTTCGTCCTTTGCAATGGATTGGGGCTGGTGCGGAGAGCATAGCTAGAGGCGATTTCTTAAGTGCTAGGAAGCAACTAGCTGCTAACCCGGTCCGCTCTATCGATGAAATCGGTACGGTGTATCGTGCGATGATGAAGATGTCCAACGACATCAATGATATGCTTCGTACGATTGTATCGAATGTTTCGCATACATCGGAACAGTTTGTGGTGACCACCCAGCATTTCAATGTACAAGCCCATCGTCTGCTGGAGATGAATACGAATGTGAATACGTCACTCCAAGTGGTGGCTGATGGCGCGAATACCGTACAGTTCAGCACCAACGAGAGCGCTCGCTCTATGGAAGAAATGGCAACGGCTATTCACCGAATATCCGAAGCATCCTTAACGGTTGCTGACGCATCAGGCAACGCGCTGCAAAGCGCACAATCGGGACAATCGATCGTTCAGAATATGAATGGACAATTCGTGACGATTACCACTGCTACGCAAGAGGCACTTGATCGAGCGGCATCCCTTCGCGGTCATTCGAAGGAAATCGGCATTGCCCTATCTTCGATTTCGGATATCTCGGAGCAAACGAAATTGCTGGCCTTGAACGCTTCGATCGAAGCGGCGAGAGCCGGAGAACATGGAGCGGGCTTCGCGGTCGTAGCTGGAGAAGTTCGTAAGCTAGCGGATCACGCTGCGGAATCGGCTAAGCTTATCGCGTCTTTACTGCAAAATATTCATCGTGAGATTGAGCGTATGGGAGAGGCGATGGAAGCAGGCCGGAGAGAGATTCAAACCGGTGCTGATCTTTCCAAAAAGGCAGAAGAATTCTTCCGTCATATCGTGGAACAATTCCGCTTCGTTTCTCAGCAGATCCAGGAGATATCTTCGGTAACAGAAGAGATGTCGGCTGGCTCCGAGGAAGTCGCAGCTTCCGTTGTCGATATCGCACATATTGCGAAATCGTCATCAGATGGCACGTCGAACATCCATAAATTGACCCATGAACAACTCAAAATTGCCCAAGAAATCGCTGATTCGGCAGATGCGCTAAGTGGACTCACTGACGAAATGCGAAAGTCTATCGAGCAGATCAAAGTATAAATTGATTGGACGGATACATAACAAAGAGCCATCCTGAATGTTGAGAAATCATTTTCAGGATGGCTCTTTGTGCGCTCAAGGAGAAACTAAGACACTAGAACAGCATATTTGTTTTACGGGCTTTCTTTGCTCACCCAGAACGTCACGCTGTCACCTTGCAGTCCTTTCGCCCCTGGCTGCGGGTCTTGCTTAAAGACCGTACCGTTGGGAGAAGTGCTTGCTTCAATGACATACTCGTAACGTAGTCTCAAGGCTAAGGTTTGTTGTTCAGCATCAGCAAGAGATTTCCCAAGCAGATTGGGGATTTCTACCTCCACCGGCTGGTTATTGCTATCCCCAACTGATTTCGATGGGACAGGCGTAGGGGAGGGGCTGCTCGACTGTGAAGTCGGGGTAGCGGTTTGCACAGGTGTATTGACAACAGGTTGCTTCTTCTCCGAGGAAGGCCAAAGTATCCAACCGGCAATAGCAACAACGAGCGCGGCAGATGCTCCGATACCAACTTTACGTAGCCGGCTCCTTGTGTAACTTTGCTCAGTTTCTTCTTCCTCATCCGTATCTTCCTCCTCCTGGGCGACCACCTGCGGCTTCTGCGAACGGGATGGACGATGAATGGAAGCAGCTAAGGTTTCCTCTTTAAAGCTGGATGGCTGCAAGCTGCGCAAGCCGAACACGAAGGAGGACAAGGAGGCTTGGCCTTGACAGATCAGCTTCACTAGCTTAATGAGTGCAGCTTTCTGCTCGGGAGTAGCAGATGGGATAGGAGTACGCTCCAGCTGCGTATGAATCACCTCAAACGGGGTTGTACTCGGCTGGGTGCCGCTAAAGAGCTGAAGCATCAAGCGGCAGAGTCCAATGGCTCCTTGTATCTGCGCATCCCCCTCGTCCCAATAATTGATAACGGTAAGCTTATTATGATCGTCTAACCACAGGTTTTCGGCGGCCACGGAAAATCCAGTAATCCGCTCCTCCAAGGCATCAAGCAGGGAGACACCTAGATCCGCGATCATGGCGATAATTTGATGGAACGTCCACGGTTTCTTATTGATTAGGCGAGAAAATAAAGCTCCTGGCTTGGCTTGTAAAATAATGGTTACAGAATCTTCTTCAACAGAAGTGTCCAGAATATGCTGAAAACCATCATGGATGAAAGCGGCCTTGTGATGAAGTGTTCGCATATAATCTGCGCCAATCTGTCCGGGAATAAGCTTTATGTTATAAAGAAGAACTTTACGAGTCAGAAATACATCTTCTCCATCATGAAGAGTGCCCTGAGGTAAACTGATGATCCGGGTTCCCGGTATGTATCGTGTACCCATCTTGTTATGCATGGAATCTCCATCCTCTCTTGATGGCATCATTTGAGCATTGCCTATATTATATATGATTCGGTGAGATATAGGAATTTTGGTAGTCTACACGTTAAAATAACACAAAAAACCGAAGTTTGTAATTGCAAGTTACTAAGATTGTTCGGAATGGGTGGGGTAAAATTAGGAGTAAAGTCGAGTTAAGATCCAGAGGTAAAGCTAATTCCTTCAATGACTTTACTGTACACCTTTTTGTCTAGTTTTGGAACAAGGCTTTAGCAAATTAAATGAGAATTTTATAATTCTTAGCTTATCTAGGCTACAATAATTGCGAAAATAATTACAAGACCTAATTTGCACTGGAAAAC
>NZ_JBFTQB010000551.1:0-4387 GCF_056398785.1 Paenibacillus sp. 01T422
GCGTACCGATGATCGGTGTAGAAAGCGGCACCGCAATCCGGATGAAGGAGCTGAATTCGTTTGCGCCATCTATCCTCGCCGCTTCGAGAATCTCTTTGTGAATACTGTCAAAAAAGTTTTTGAGCAGCAGCATGAAATACGCATTCGCCGCAGCCGGCAGCCAGAAAGCCCAGTAGGTATTCAACATACCGAGGCTTTTCAAATTGAGCAAGTTAGGCACAACGTACGTGGCTGGCGGGATGAGGAGCGTGGAAAAGAAAAACAGCGTCACCCAGCGTTTGAAAGGAACTTTTAAATGAGACAGCGCGTATGCCGCTAATCCGATTAGCAGCAGGGAAACGATCACGTTGCCGACATAGATGAACACAGTATTTTTGAGAAATGTCAGCAGTGGCAGATCAAATCCGCTAAAAGCATCCTTATAGTTGGTCCAAACCCAGCTCTTGGGGAAAAAGGTTGGCGGGAAAGCGAAAAATTCCTCCCGTGTTTTCAGTGAACCAAAAAACGTATTGAAAAACGGGTACAACATCGTTACACCCATCACAAGCATCAACACCACCATGATGGCGTAGCCTGTGCGTACGGTGCCTTTTTTCATATCAAATCTAGAAATAATGCCGCGTTCTTCTTGCTTCATGCTTTCTCACCTCTACGCTGCAGCAGATTGTATAATACGGACAACAGGATTAAGACAAAAAACATTAAGCTGCCCATCGCGCTTGCTTTACCAAAATCAAGATCCCGGAATGCCGTATGATTCAGCCATAGCAGGTAGGTTAGCGTTGCATTGTTCGGCCCGCCATCGGTCATGGATAACTGCGCCTGGAAGCCCTGTGACGTTGTGATCACCTGCAGAAGCAGCAGAAGCAGCATCAATGTGCGAATACTTGGCAATGTGATGTAACGGATACGCTGCCACACACTTGCTCCGTCGATCTCCGCCGCTTCATAAATGTCTCTAGGAATTCCTACGATTGCGGCGATGTAGATGAGTGTAGCTGCCCCAAAGCTTTGCCACGTTTCGAGTAAAACAATGGAACCCATGGCGAGCTTAGGGCTGAAGAATTGCAGTTGGGGAAGCCCCAACGCTTGCAAAAGGGAGTTGATCGGACCTACGGCATCGTAGAACCACTGCCACATGCCGTATAGAACGATGGCGGGAATCGCACTTGGCAAATATCCGATAATCCGCGCTCCCCCCTGAAACCACTTTAATTCCGTGACAGCGATTGCAATGAGCGGAGGAACCCAGAAGCCAATCACGATACCAAGCGCCATATAATACAAGGTATTTTTGACAGATATCAGCAGAAGCTCATCCTGAAAAATACTTAGATAATTTGCAAGGCCAATAAAATGATTGCCGTCCACGAAATCAATCGTGTAGAAGCTGTAGAAAACACCTTTGATAATCGGGACCCACAAGAAAATAATAAATAACACAATCTCCGGGATGATGAATAGCGTCCCCCACAAATACCAATTGATCTTCTTCTTAACGGTGCTTGCCGCTGCGACAGGCTGTACACTTAGTTCTGCATCCATCTCCAACACTCCTTATGAAATCGGACCTAAACCGCAAAGGCAGCTTAGATCCGACTGTTCCGGTCGCTATTCGACTTTCACTTTATCAAATACTTCTGATTGCACTTTGTTCGACGCATCCGTTAGAGCCTTTTTCAGATCTACATCTTTGGTTGTGAACACTTTTTGGATCACATTGGCCATCTCTGTGTAATACTTTTGCGCTTCGTATTGTGCTTCCGGCTTGCCGTCCCAGAGGCTGAGCAGCTGCGGATCGTATTTAAAGACGTTGTCATATTTAGCTAATAAGTCCGTGTACTTCTTACCGAAATCGGAGGAATCTTTCCAGTAGTTGATCGGCTGTGGAATATAGACGCGGTTTTTCGTTTTGCGGTCCTCGATTTCTTTTTTCGTGGAGTTCAAGAAATCGTCCGTGAAGTACTCATCCGTAATCCATTTGAAGGCTACAGCCTGTTGGTCTTTGTCACTCTTCGGATTGATAACACGGTAGTTGCCGCCGAGTACGCCTGTATGTTTGCCGCCTTTGGTCAACGCCGGCATCGGATACACGACCATATCCTCTTTGGAAATACCGCCTTCATTAATCGCAGTATCTGCTGCATTTCCGCTTCCACACATCACCATTGCGCCGCGTCCTTGCGAGAATGCACTTAGTGCATCGCCGTAGCCAAGCGCCCAGTTTTGCGGAATCAAGTTCTCATCTTTCAGCTTTTTATAAAATTCAAGCGCTTTCAAACCGGCGTCTGAATTGAAAATTCCTACGACTTTGCCGCCGTCAAGCTTCTGTACGTCTCCGCCAGCTGCATAGAGGAAATTCGTCCAGTTCCAGCCCGCTTCAGGGCCTTTCCCCATTGGGATAAAACCTGCAATGCCTTTGGCTGGGTCGTTGATTTTTCTCGCTGCTGCAAGAAGGTCATCCCACGTCCAGTCCATTGGCGGGAGTTCGACGCCTTTCTCCTTGAACAGCTTTTTGTTCAATGTAATGGTCATGACGTAGCCATCGATCGGCACGCCATACGTTTTACCATTCACAACAAACGGTTTGGAGAGGAGATCATTCATGTCTTTCGCATGTTCCCAGGCATTCATGGAGTCCGAAATGTCCGCTACCCATTTCTTATCGACCAGTACTTTACCTTCTGTTGCATAGGTTGTGTATTCGGTCGGAGCACTATTGGAAGCCATTTTGATTCCAATTTCAAGCGGATTGTACTGCCAGTCGTCTTTCTTGAATTCGACGTTCGGATTCTTTGCTTTAAAGCGGGCGATCCGCTGATCCAGTTGATCGTTTTTCTCCTTCTGGTCCGGCTTGAAGCCTTGGGCGGTGATGGTCACCTTTTTGGCAGCAGGCGTGGCCGTAGAAGCGCCCGTTGCCCCTGTTGCGGCTGGACTAGCCGGGCTAGCACTTGGCGTGCTTGTTGTTGCTGATGGCGTGCCACATCCTGCCAGTAGGACAGTCAGCGCGATCGCACTGATTGCGGATGTCTTTTTACCTCTCATAGTTGGTTCCCCTTTCAACATCATGTTAGTTACGTTTGCTGCTACAATTCCGATTATAAGGGGTACCCGGGCAACCTAGCGATGTGCCTTGTTACGCTAATCATGTCGCATATTACGGTCCCGCCACTTTGATCTCCGAAATATTCATCCCAAAATGCTTTTTAAATATTTTGCTAAAATGCTCCGGCGATTCGTACCCGATTTCCTCCGAAATCTCATATCGGCGTTTATCTGTTGTGAGAATCAGCTGTTTCCCTTTTTCCATGCGCAGCTGGGTTACATAATCCCAGATCCCCTGTCCCATCACTCTTTTAAACAAATAACTCAAATAATTGGGACTCAAATGCACACTGTCAGCGATGTCCTGCAGCTTCAGTCCTTTATCACAGAAATGATGTTCAATATACGTTTTCGTATCAAAAACAATGCGATTATTCGCCTCGTCAACCTGCGTATTCGTTAAATTCTGCTCATTCGTCGTTTTCCCGATATCCTCTATGTAAAACATATAGTGGTCTTTCTGTGTCTCGCCCCACGTCAAACTCTCCATCGCTTCTTTGTAAATGACAGGCCACTTGATGATGCCTTCCTGAATGCGGCTGATGCCGATTTGGCATTTGACATTCACATATTTCTGCAAATTCGCATGAATCATTTGAGCTACCATCAGCATCTGATTAATACTGAGCGTTCCTTGTTTCTCCTCCTCAGGAATTTGCATCAACAAGGAAAAGGTGGAATTGTGCGTRTTGAAAACAAGGTGGCTCCACTGGCTTGCTGTCTCTTCGATAATATTCAATGCGGCGTACTTCAGAAGACTACGGTCTTTCAGTGTCGCAATCTCCTCATCTCTAATGCCACCCCGGTTCAGAAATAATTTGATCACCAGCATGCTGTAATGGGTACCCGATATACGATTTCCGAGCTTCTCTCTGATGTCGGGCACTTCGGATTCATGAACGGTTCCTGTCACAATCTCGCTCAAATAATAGTTCATCTCAAGCGTGGTAATGTCCGCCAATGTTCGGTTGCCTTCCCAATTGGAAAAATGCTGCTGCCGCTCTTCCTTTTCCTTAAGCAGCTTCGCTGTTACCGCAATCAGGTGCGGCGGCGTAATCGGCTTAACCAAATATTCCTTGGCTCCGAAACGGATCGCTTTCTGGGCATATTCAAACTCGCCATGGGCGGATAAAATGACAATCGGGATCGATGGATCTTCCATGAATATATTTTCAATTAATTCAATGCCATTCATCTTTTCCATCTGAATATCGGTAAAAACGAGGTCAATTTTCTCCAAATGGATGAAATCGAGCGCCTCAAATCCGTTATAGGCTATAAA